>DATBNI010000319.1:0-1768 GCA_036554425.1 Psychromonas sp. | reverse complement strand
TGTGTTGCCGTTAACGGCTTTACTTTTATTGCCATGACGTAACCTGCATATTTAGTGTTTTTGAAAAGGTTACTTCAGAGTTTACGTTAGAACGTGGATTTTACAATACATTAATAGACGCTATTGGACGGCTAAATAGTGAAGTGTTTGAAATTAAGGGGGTTTATTTTTTATTTTGGACGTTCTGGGATGGTATAAAACAAGATTTTGGTGCTCGCTACTGGACTCGAACCAGTGACCCACGCCATGTCATGGCGGTACTCTACCAACTGAGCTAAGCGAGCGTATAGTTGGTTGCTGTGAAAGCGAAGTGATTTTGCTTTATGGCTGCTAAAGTGTCAATAATTCTTTTTATATTTCAGTCTGTTTGATGTATTTTTGTTCGTATTTGAAATAAAACTGTTAACTGCAACAAAACTAAGCAGGAATCTAGGTTTCGTCATCTGCTTTCTGTACTGCAGTTTCTGCTTTTTTTCCGGATCCGCTTGACTGTTCTCTGGTTTTCATTAACGTTTCTAATGCTTGATTACCATCTAACCAAACCTGTTTACCCGTATCTTTAACATCATCCCATGCTTTAGCACTGTTTTCTTGAGTCTCAAGCCAAATATCACGTGAATTTTCTTTGGTGGATTGCCATAATTCATCCGTTGTTTTTTTACTTTTTTGTAAAATCTCATTGCTTGAGCTTTTGCTTTTATCCAGTAGTTGCTCTCCCGATTGTTTACTTTTTTTCCAAATTTCTTTACTTAATTGTTGGCCTTCTTGCCAAAGTTGTTCAGCTGATTTTTCCTGCTCTGCTGGTTTGGATGCTGTTTGATCATTACATGCCATAAGGGAAACTAATAAAGGGCTGAACATTATAAACAAGATACATTTTTTCATTAATTGCCACCAACAGAGAAGTGAATACGAGAGTGATGCCAATTTTCTGGCTATCTTGTTAGTCAGTTAGAGATCCTAATGGTTCCATTAATTAGGCTTTAAACTTGAATTTGTTATATCAATATACTACTGTGTAAAAAAACAGTTAAAACGAAGGTCTAATGAAACTTTATATTGCCGAAAAACCAAGCCTGGCACGTGCGATTGCAGATGCGCTACCAAAACCGCATCGCAAAGCCGATGGCTGCATTTATGTTGGTAATGGCGATGTCGTAAGCTGGTGCATCGGGCATCTGCTAACTCAGGTTGATCCTGAGGATTATGATCCAGAATATAAAAAATGGAAATTCGAAGATCTGCCGATTATTCCCGAAAACTGGAAATTAAAATCAACGCCGCGCACCAGTAAACAACTGAGTATATTAAAAAAACTGATCAAACAGGCTGATAACCTTGTGCATGTTGGCGATCCTGACCGAGAAGGGCAGTTGCTGGTGGATGAGGTGATTCATTTCAGCGGAGTTAAAGGAAATAAATTAAAACAGGTAGAGCGCTGCCTGGTCAGTGATTTAACCACTAATGCGGTAAAACGTTCGCTGCAGCAATTACGCTCTAATCAGGAGTTCATTGCATTATCAACCTCGGCGCTTGCGAGAACGCGTGCAGATTGGCTATACGGGCTGAATCTGACACGTGTATATACCTTACAGGCACAAAAGTCGGGTTATCAGGGGGTTATCTCGGTTGGCCGGGTACAAACGCCGTTATTAGGCTTGGTGGCAAGGCGGGATAAAGAGATTGAAGTCTTTGTGAGTAAACCCTTTTATGAAGTGGAAGCGCACTTAACCACACTCAAACCTGAAAATATCGCATCTTTTACTGC
>DATBNI010000303.1:0-3569 GCA_036554425.1 Psychromonas sp. | reverse complement strand
TATTAAGGAATACAAGTGAAGCTAGCATTAGGTCCCCTGCTTTATTACTGGGAAAAGCAGACAGTAGAAACATTTTATCAGCAAGCTTTAAACTGCGAAGCTGACATTATCTATCTTGGTGAAACAGTTTGCAGTAAAAGACGAGAACTAAAAACACGGGATTGGATCAATTTAGCCAAAGCATTAGCCGAGTCAAATAAAGAGATCGTTTTATCCTCCATGGCGTTATTGGAAGCCCCTTCCGAAATTAAAATACTCCGCCAAATATGTGAGAATGGATTATTCAAAGTGGAGGCCAATGATTTAGGCGCAGTACAAATATTGGCAGAAAATAAAGTCCCTTTTGTGTGCGGCCCGGCTATCAACTGCTATAACGCCAGTGTCATAAAATTGCTCATAAATAAAGGCATGCAGCGCTGGGTAATGCCCGTAGAGTTATCCCGTGACTGGTTAATCAAAACATTAGAGGATTGTGCGCAATTAGGTATTCGCAACCAATTCGAAGTTGAACTGTTCTCCCATGGCCACATGCCATTAGCCTATTCTGCTCGCTGTTTTACCGCACGCTCAGAGAATAAAGCCAAGGATGATTGTGAATTATGCTGCATTAAATATCCCACCGGTCGTCCCACAACAACCCAGGAGGATCAGCAGGTTTTTGTGTTAAACGGTATTCAAACACAATCCGGGTATTGTTATAACCTGCTTAATGATGTGCCTTCGATGCAGGGACTTGTGGATGTTATTCGGGTTAGCCCGAGCGGGACAGAGAGCTTCACTTCACTCAAAGATTACCGGGCGGCTATTAAGGGTGAATTATCACCAATCCAACTGGCCAGTAAAGAGTGCAATGGTTTTTGGCATAAAATAGCGGGCTTTCAAACTCAGCAGTAGCTGATGATTTATCAAGCGCAAATATAAAAACTGTTTTTAGTATTGCGGAGACAAGCAGCAACCGATTTTTAGTGGCAAAGTAAGCATTATCTGTATTGTCTGGCTAAAATCAAGATAACGCGGTTAAGTGATGACTATACTTCATATTTGAGAATGAGGACTGTATGCAATCCAGTAATCAGCGCCCTAAAGGCGCTTCCCTTAAACCCTTAAAAGCCATTGTGCCCTTTATACGGCCCTATAAAAACACCTTGATTTTGGCCATTATAATATTATTACTGGCTTCAGCAGTGACAGGCAGCCTGCCGATTGCTGCGCGTTATCTTATCGACAGCGGCATAACCAGCGGCAATGCTGACAAAATAGATTTTTATTTTAAGCTTGTTCTGGGGGTTATTTTACTGATCAGTATATTGTCAGCCACGCGCTTGTACCTGATCACCTGGTTAGGCGAGCGGATCGTGGCAGATATACGCGAAAAAATATATGCGCAGGTCCTCAAACAAGATCCGAGCTTTTTTGAAGTGACCCAAACAGGGGAAGTGCTTTCCCGGCTTACTACCGATACCACACTGGTACAAGCAATATCCGGCGTTGGTATTTCTATTGCGCTGCGTTCCACTATTATGCTCTTTATTTCCCTCGCCGGCATTATGTATACCAGCCCCTCGTTAACACTGATCATTGTATTACTCATTCCGGCTGTTATCGGGCCAATTCTCTGGCTGGCACGCCGAGTACGTAAACTATCGCGCAGCGCTCAGGACAAAATTGCAGAGTCTAGCGGGATGGCCAATGAAATGCTCAATGCGATTGAAACAGTGCAGGCTTTCACCCTGGAAACAGTGCAGAATCAACGTTTTAAAAAAGCAGTAGAAGCCGCATTTATTGCCGCAGTTAAACGTATTAAGCTGCGCTTTGTGATGTCTTTCAGCAGCATGTTTCTACTGCTTGGTGCAATCACATTAGTACTTTGGATGGGAACGCAGGAGGTGCTCGCGGGCAATATGTTACCCGGCGAACTGGCACAGTTCGTTTTATTCACCATATTGCTTGCAAGTTCAGGTGCTATGCTCAGCGAAATGTGGGGGGAAGTGCAACGCGCCGCCGGCGCGATGGAAAGATTAATCGAATTACTCAATGCTCAAGCAAATATTTGTGCGCCGGAAAATCCAATTGCTATCCCGGCATTGGGAGAAGGCAGGATCAGCTTTAATAAAGTCAATTTCCATTATCCTTCACGCCCCGATACTGATGCGTTAGAAAACCTTAACTTGAATATCACAGCCGGCGAGACCATCGCCTTTGTCGGGCCGTCCGGGGCAGGAAAAAGCACCATTTTCCAGCTTCTATTGCGTTTTTATGATCCTCAATCGGGCGTGATTTCTATCAACGGGGTAGATATAAGCACGGCAGATCCGCAGGAAGTGCGTTCGATCATTGCTGTTGTCCCTCAGGAAACAGTGGTATTTGCGACCAGTGCACTGGAAAATATTCGTTATGGTCGTCCGAGTGCCAGCGATGATGAAGTTCGGGCAGCGGCGGTATCCGCATTTGCCGATCTCTTTATTTCGCAATTACCCGAAGGTTATAACACCTTTTTAGGCGAAAAGGGGACGCGTTTATCCGGCGGTCAGAAACAGAGAATTGCCATCGCCCGCGCCATCCTTAAGGATCCCCCCATATTACTCTTAGATGAAGCGACCAGTTCGCTGGATGCTGAAAGTGAACGACTGGTGCAGCAAAGTTTACAAAAATTGATGCATAATCGCACCACTATTATTATCGCACATAGTTTAGCAACTGTGCTTAAGGCCAAACGCATTGTTGTGATTGATGAGGGCAGGATCCGAGCGATTGGCAGCCATGCAGAGCTTATGCGTAAAGATCCCTTATATGCGCATCTGGCAGAGTTACAGTTTAGCAGCGCCGGGCAACAAGCATATCAGCCTCATTAATACCAAACGCATCAAATAAGTGATCAGCCTTGCTCAGAATATTTTCAGATTGAACAAAATTTGTACTGCAAAGGTCAACATACCCTACAGCTTTGTTCGCAAAGATTGCTGCGGCCCGAGAAACCAAGTCATATTTTCAGGTAATAAAATACTTTCTGTTAATCACCAAAGCCTATCAGGATGGCCGATAAAGATTTCTCAAAGCGGACGCGGAGCAGTTAGATTAGAGTGCTGATTATGCCATTTGATAAGCAGTATTGTGCCCGCTCCGCCAGACTGAAGAAACGGCTTAATCTATGCCGACATGGCTGCCGGCAGCACCCAGACTTATTTTCAAATCCTATCTATTTTCCCGCCGCAATTAAGGCATGTTTGCCGGTATATTCCCCCGTTTCAAACAAGACAATCAATGTTACTTACTTGTAACAGAGCTTGTTACGGATTTATTTCACCTTCAATTGCAAAGAAATCGTTACAGTCTAAACCATTTTTATGGTGTCTATTTAATTATTTTGATTTGCAATAACAATAGCCAAGCTCAATGAATCAAGGTATTCAGTATGATTCATTGCTCTTTTGTTACAACATCTTCAATAAAATTAACTACCACTCAATTGCAATAACATTTAGTTAACACTTGATAGTTAGAACACTAATCATTAGGATGTTAATTAATTGAACGTTCAATCAATAATTTTAAACTACACAGGGAAGATC
>DATBNI010000301.1:0-1669 GCA_036554425.1 Psychromonas sp. | reverse complement strand
AACACGATGATCAGAAGACCAATGTAAAATGCTGTTTTGCAATGTCATTGCACCACCAACGGCTAAAATGAAGCTAACTATCGGATGTGCGCTATATGCTTTGTGAGACCAAAGACGATGATAACCAGCGGTAATCGACATACCGGTAAAATAAAAAAGAAAAATGGCTGCGCCTATTTCGACCCAGTCAAATCCGTAACTTAGTGCCCACATTGGTGTCCCTACCAGTGCTGTTAGTGTCAGAACACTAAAAACTAATACGTTGGTAATTATAATGGGAGGTTTATTCAAGAGATGCCTTTAAAATTTCAGCTTACAACTGTACGCTAATTTAACTTTTGTTGGCTTATTTGGCAAGAAATAAAGTTCTTAAAATGACAGTTTTTGTTGTATTGTATGTGTATATGAGTAGACAAGAACAAAAACTGCAAACAAGACAACGTATCGTAGATGCGGCCTTTAGCCTATTAGACGAAGATAAAAGTCTATCTGCTATGAGCTTGCGCGAAGTAGCTCGCGCAGCTGGAATTGCACCCACTTCCTTTTATCGGCACTTTACTGATATTAATGACCTAGGCTTAACACTAGTTGATGAGGCCGGCTTAGCGCTGCGCCAATTAATGCGCCAAGCTAGGCAGCGGATAGAGGCCGGTGGCGGAGTTATAGACATTTCCGTTGATACCTTTATGGAATTTATCACTGATAATAAAAACGTCTTTCGTTTGTTGCTGCGCGAACACACTGGAACTTCTGGCGCGTTTCGAGCAGCTGTTGCCAGAGAAATACAGCATTTTATTGAAGAACTCAGTGATTATATTGTTTTACAATTAAAGTTATCGCGAGCGATTGCAACAATGCAGGCGGAAGCCATGGTGAAGCTTGTATTTAGTGCTGGCGTGGAGGCGCTTGATTCAGACAAATCCTCAGTTGCTGAAACGGCCAAACGAGTAAAACTGCAACTTCGCTTCGTGCAGCTTGGTGCGTTACAATACTCGCTCCGCTGAGGTTGAGGTTCGCTTATCCTCTATTCATTGCTCTGAATGCATTTTTATCAGCGACGCTCTAAGAAAACACCACTTTCAATGTGTTCTGTAAATGGAAACTGATCGAATAGTGCCGTGCGTTTAACTTTGTGTGTTTTGCTGAGTTCTTGTAAGTTATCCGCTAAGGTCAGCGGGTTGCACGATATATAAATGATGTTATCGAAGCGCTGGATTAGCGCTATCGTTTTGTCGTCTATACCTGCCCTTGGAGGGTCGACTAAAACGGTCGAAAAATCATAATCACTTAAATTCACGTCTTTCAAGCGCTTAAACTCTCTTACGCCCGTCATAGCTTCAACAAACTCCTCACTAGAAAGTCTCACTATATCGAGGTTGTCAATTTTGTTTGCGGCAATATTAAACTGAGCAGCGTTAACTGATGTTTTTGAGATTTCTGTAGCTAATACGCTTTTAAAGCAGCTAGCCAAGGGGATAGAAAAATTACCTGAGCCACAATACAGCTCCAACAAGTCTCGGCTTTTGTCGTTCACTTGCGCCATAGCCCATTCAATCATACTGCAATTTACTCTTGCGTTAGGTTGCGTAAAGCTATTTTCTATTTGTTTGAATTGGTATGTCCTATCCTTTATTGAGAGTTCTTCTATAACGAAGTCATTATCTAACAT
>DATBNI010000221.1:0-3375 GCA_036554425.1 Psychromonas sp. | reverse complement strand
GTGGCTTATTGGTTAAGACCAGAAAACGAGTCTGATTATTCTCATAATTGGTGACATTTTCCCTAATAAGCGTCTGATTTTTAGCCATCTTTAAAGCATGCTGGGGAATAATGGCCCCGGCACCATGACCATGCTTTTGTGCAAGCAGCAAAGACTCAATATTACTTTGGGTATTATGTACCTTGATGTTTTCTAATTTATCAATAAATTCGGAACACTGACCATGCGCAACAAACTGCACATAAAGATCCGTCAACTCCGACAAGTTTGCACAAGCCGCGACAAAAGAAAATCGAATCGGTAATAAAATTTCGGAAATGACCACTAAATTGGTCTCAAGAAGATGGTCCAATACAACCTGGACATATCCCTCGGACAAGTTTTCTATTGGCAACACCCCCATTTCACACTCAGTGCCGATCGCAGCAAAGGTTTCAGAAAGGCTATTAAAATATTTAATTTCATAGACGCTGTCTTGGCTTTGTAAAAATTGTTGGGTAGCCAAATCGGAGAATGTTTCTTTAGGACCAAGGGTAGCAATTTTAGGCATGAGGCACCGGCGAGTTAATAGAAATCAGACTGACGAACAGATCTTTTAGCGTTTTTTAAGCTAACCACTATAAAAAGAACCGACAAAGAAGGTAAGCATGATACTCACCTTCTGTTTTTTATCCTAAATCCATATTAGATTGTAGCTTTTTCAGCGCGTTTTCTTCTAGTTGTCGAATACGCTCTGCTGAAATATTATATCGGGCAGCCAAGTCGTGCAGTGTTGCTTTAGGTTCACTTAACCAGCGGGAGCTAACAATATCCTGGCTACGTTCATCCAGGGTTGAAAGTGCTGAATAAAGTTTATTTTTGGTGTGCCGCTGAGTATTCTCAGTTTCGACTACCTGAAAAACATCTGCACTTTTATCTTCAAGGTATTGCACCGGTGCAAATCCGCTTTCATCGTCATCACTGTCGCTTAAATCAAAGGATTGATCCTGCCCATTTAAGCGGGACTCCATTTCCAGGACGTCTTTGGTACTGACGTTTAAATTCTCTGCCACGGTCGCCACTTCATCATGACTAAACCAGCCAAGACGTTTTTTTGCTCTGCGCAGATTAAAAAATAATTTACGTTGTGCTTTGGTGGTTGCAATTTTCACCATGCGCCAGTTACGAATAACATATTCATGGATTTCGGCTTTGATCCAATGCACAGCAAAAGAGACTAAACGAACACCCACAGAGGGGTCAAAGCGTTTAACGGCTTTCATTAAACCAATATTGCCTTCCTGAATTAAATCCGCCTGTGCCAGACCGTAACCCGCATAACTTTTCGCGATATAGACGACAAAACGTAAATGTGACATGACCAGTTTTTTTGCGGCCTCTAAATCACCTTCATGAAACAAACGTTCAGCAAGTTCTTTTTCTGCCTCTGCACTTAGCATAGAGAATTGGTTTACTGACTGAACATAAGCTCCAATACTTCCTTGAGGAACTAAACTCATTGAATTATTCGTATTATTCATTCTTACCCTTAATATTTTTTTACTCGTGCCTGTACATAAATCATGATGTGCTGATCAATGTAAATATAAAGTAGTTATCTTTACACAATAATGAAAGGCTAAATCAGCATCTATTGTATATTATCAAGAAAAAATTTGTAAAAGGTTTTTTTATTAACCTGGGTTGGCTAAATATGATCGGATTAAATTGATCAGCAGATTAACCTTTTTATTTTTAAGCGCTAAAGCGGCGACACAATGCCTGACACCAAATCCACTCGTTTTCTCTTCATCTATGCTGGATTAATATTATTCTATTTATTTATTTGAATCTAAGTCTAATTTAGATTCATTTAGGCTCTATTTTGACCAAATATTGTTTTACCGAAAGATAGGAAGCGATGAAACCAAGAAAGGTAGAGAGTGCAATCAACTGAACAGCCTCCTCCGGATTTAGCATCCAAATATCAAATTGAGACTGATATAACCCGACTAAATTTGCCACGCCAGACTGCAGCCACTGCACCATGATGAAGGTAAGCAATAGCGCGACACAACCCCCCAATAGACCGTACCAGGCACCTGCATAGAGAAATGGACGTTGGATAAAACTGTTTGTTGCCCCGACGAGTTTTAGTACTTCAATTTCGGCTCTTTGATTTAAAATGTTTAACCTAATGGTATTGCTGACGATTAATAATACAGCCATCAGCAATAATACTGCCACGGCGAATGCAATATCTACAACCAAGGATAAAATAGCCTGCAGCTTCGCTATCCAATCCGTATCCACCTTCACGACATCAATACCCGCTTCTCGTTGCAGCTTAGCGACTAAAAGCTTGCTGCCCGCGCTATTTTTTGCTTTTTGGGTAGGAACAACCACTAATACGCCAGGCAGCGGGTTTTCACTTAGATAGTTCAGCGCCTTAGAAAAGCCCGACATCTCTTTAAATTCTTCCAAAGCCTGATGGCTGGTAATATAGGTCACTGTTTCAATGTCCTCATATAACCCGAGTTTATTAATCAGTACCTGCACGCGTTGTTCGGATATTCCTTTCTTCAAGAATAAACTCACTTCCGAAGCGCTGTCCCATTGCCCGTTCACCCGTTCAACATTTTTATAAACCACCTGAAAAATGCTCGGTAATGATAAAGCCAGACCTAATACCAGGATGGTCATTAATGTTGAAAAAGGGGTTTTCCATAATTCACTAAAACTGCTGAAGAATTGATCCGCATGTTGATGAATAACAGCGGATAGCCGTCCCAAAAATGACACTTTTTTAATACGGGGTGAGCCCGACAAGACTTTATTTGTTTTTTTTTGCTTAATCATTACGTTGTCTCAATAATCCATCATTGATCATTTCACCCTCTTTAAGGGTTAATGTGCGATAGCGCATTTTTGCAATTAATCCTAAATCATGGGTTGCGATTAAGACTGACATGCCATATTCATTGAGTGATTTAAATAAATCTAAAATTTCTAATGATAATTTGGGATCCAAATTACCCGTGGGTTCATCGGCGAGCAATAAGGGAGGTTGATTAATAATCGCCCGAGCGACTCCGACGCGTTGCTGTTCGCCACCGGAAAGGTGAATCGGAAAGCTGTCTTCCTTGCCGAGCAAACCGACTTTATCAAGCGCCGCCAAACTACGTCGTTTAATTTCGTAACGGCTGTAACCTTCAATTAAGAGCGGTAATCCGACATTCTCCAAGACTGTGCGGTTCATTAACAAACGGTGATCTTGAAAAATCATACCAATGTGCCGCCGCAAATAAGGAATATCATTGCCTTTTATATGGCTAAGGTCATTACCGTTTAAAACTATACGTCCGGTCGTCGGCCTCTCCATTAAGCTGATTAATC
>DATBNI010000197.1:0-5488 GCA_036554425.1 Psychromonas sp. | reverse complement strand
TAACCTGCATAAATGAGCAGAAAATTAATGGATTTGATATAATATTATCGAGTTAGCAGAGAGATTGTTTGACTCTTCGCCTTGTGGATTACCGAGGGTTAACAGTGTTTAAATATGTTTTTTTAGTGATTCCTAAAAGGATAAATCGTGCAGGACAAACCTGATAAAAAAAAAGCGCCCTCGATACTCAAGGTTATATTCAGCGTGATTGCGGCAGCATTTGGCGTGCAGAGCAGCAAGAACAGTGAGCGGGACTTTACCACGGGTAACCTGATCGTCTTTATTGCCGTGGCTATCATCTTCACTATTCTGTTTGTTATGACTATTATCGGTGTCGTGAGCTTGGTTCTGGGAACCTGACCCCGTGAATTTTTCTTTTTACGTGAATCGTTTATTCGTAAGCTTTCGCTTGCGGTTGTTGGTTTAACTTTCATTGTTGGAGTTCCGCCCCTGACGGCGTGTTACTTTTTCTCAACAGCAAGAAAAAGTAACCAAAAAGTGCCGTTCCGAGACGTTTTTTTATCTTGATAAATAAATCCCTTTTTAACGCACCAGCTTGGACAGCACATCCATGTGCAGAGACAAGCTTAGTGGAAACTTCCTGTTTCCACTTGCTAAAGGAATTGATTGATCAAGAAAAACGTACGGAAATTGCCTAGCTGCATTGGTTTAGTGCTTTAGAAACGAAAAGCTTTGGTTGTCCTATCTTTTTATAAGTTCACATAATTAACACGGGTGTCTCATCTTTATTATCGTTGCAGCCGAGCTCAGGAAGCCTGAACTCAATCCTTTAACAATCTCCCCAACTATTACCGGAATCAGGCCTGCTTGCTAAGTATTGGCCCCTCGTTGACTTCAGTATTGAGTAAGCGGGAATAAACGCCGTCCATCGCCAGCAGCTCCTGGTGGTTGCCCTGCTCGACAATTTTGCCCTGATTGAGCACCAGGATTTGATCCGAGTGGCGAATGGTGCTCAGGCGGTGGGCAATGGCGATAACGGTCTTTTCCTTAAACAAACGCTCGATGGCCTTCTGGATCAGATTTTCGGTAATAGAGTCCACCGAACTGGTGGCTTCATCCAAGATCATCACCTGTCCGCCCTGAGCCACTGCCCGGGCAAAGGAGATCAATTGCGCCTGGCCCGCCGACAAATTACTGCCGTTTTTATTCAGCTCAAACTGGTACTTTCCCGGCAGCCCTAAAATAAAATCGTGGGCATAAACGTATTTTGCGGCATTTACCACATCCTCATCACTGATATGTACGGCGCCAAGGGAAATATTAAAATGGATATTCTTCTCAAACAAAAACACGTCCTGCTGCATCAGAGAAAACAGGTGCAGCATTGACTCTTTGGGAATGTTCGACAGCTCAATACCGTTAAGCAGAATACTGCCTTGATAGTCCATGTAGGTTTTATTCATAATGCGAATGATGGTCGACTTGCCTGAGCCGGTGGTGCCCACCAAAGCCAACTGCTCGCCCTTGTTGAGTTTAAAGGAGAGGTCATCCAAAACGTAGGGACCTTTGCCGTTATAACGGAAACGCACATTTTTGAATTCCAGAGACTCGAAATCAGCAAGCTTGTCTTTCAGCGTGTCTGCCGGAAAAAGCGTTCGTCCATGTTCTTCTAGGTCTTCCACAAAAAGCTCTTCTATGTGTTCAAAAGCCGCAAAAGAACGCTGGATAGCCGCTATCTGCGAGGTGAAATCCCGCAGAGGCACAAACACTTTTTCCAGGGTATTGATGAAGGCTATCAACACCCCAAGGCTGACGACGCCCGCGAGCACCTTGCTGGCGCCATACCAAATAATCAGTCCGATGGTGATGCTGGTGATCCCCGTTATAATCGAAAACAAGGTGGCATCGTATTTATTGGTTTTTAACTGCGCACGCAGGAAATCTTTTGTGTAACCGTGATATTTGGATTCCACCTCCTCTTCGGCGCCATAGAGTTGAACGGTTTTTACGCCGAGCAGACACTCCTGCAGAAAGCCGGTGCCTTTGGCCAAAGACGAACGCGTAATGCTATACATTTCACGCAGGCGATTGCGCACATACCGAGTCAGCAGCAACACAGGCGGAAACACCAGCAAGACCAACAAGGCCAATTGCCAGTTGATGAAAAACATAAAGGTAAGCACAGCCAAAGTGTTGATCGAGTCTTTCACCAAACTCAGCACGCCGAGCACGAAGGATTCACCTATGGCTTCAAGATCGCTGGTCAAGCGCGACAAAGTGACACCCGTGGGGGTTTTATCGAAATAAGTTCTGGGCAGTTTCAAAATGCGACCAAACAAGGCCATACGTATATCGAAAACGGCCTTTTGCCCGGTCATGCGCAAGCAGTAGGTGTAGATGGCATCGGCAATGTAATTGACAATCAAGACTACCAGCATGATCGCAATCAGGGTCATCATCCCATCGTATTTACCTGGCGTGAGGTGCTGATCAATCACTTGAATAACCAGCCAGGGAAATAATACGTTGGCGGCCACCGATATCGGCATCATCAGCAAACCCATTACAGCGGTGTTTTTGTAGCGCGAAGCATAGTGATAGAAATGCTTGAGGTAGTTAATATCTAAAGATTTAATCATGCGGCCTCCGTCTCATGCTGCTGTAATTCCCAGGTTTTTCGGTAATAACCGGACGACTCAAGCAGTTCGGCGTGGGTGCCGCGGGCGATGATTTCACCCTCTTCCAGGACCAGAATTTTGTCCATGTATTCCAGCGCGCTGACGCGGTGAGAAACCACCAACAAACTCTGCCCCGCAATGCGATTAAATACCCCTTTTAGAATGGTGCGTTCGGTTTCATAATCCACCGCCGACAACACATTGTCCATAATAATAAGGTCGCTGGGTGTCAGCAGGGCCCGGGCGATGCTCAGACGCTGCTTTTGTCCGCCCGACAGCATGATGCCTTTTTCACCCACCAGGGTTTGGTCGCCGGCACTAAAACGCCGCACATCTTCGCTTAACTGGCTCAGTTCAAGCACCTGATCCAGATCGAGTTTCGCAGCGTCCTGGCCTTGTTGTTTGGCGCCAAACTTAATATTCTCAGCAATTGTATCGGAAAACAGAAAAGGGTCCTGGGTAATAGTCCGGACATAGCTGCGCCAATCCTGACGCGACACCTGAGTAATATCTTTGTCACCCCAAAAAAGTTGCCCGGCTTGAAGAGACAAGTGATGATTCAAACAATTCACCAGGGTACTTTTACCCGAACCAATGCTGCCCAAAACGCCGACTTTCTCGCCCGGTGCAATGCAGAAGCTGAGGTTTTTTAGCACCAACTCTTGGTGTTCACCTGCGGTGCTCGGATAGCGGTAACTGAGGTTTTGTACCAGGAGTGTCGATCCGCGCAGGGAGGATTTTTCAGCGTCGCCCATCCTCAACTTATCTGTGCCTGGCACCGCGCTATTGAGTATATGCTGGACACTGTCAATGCTGATCATGCCCATCTGATAAACCGTGACAATTCGCCCGAGGTGCATCAGCGGTATCGCCAGCAGTACGGAGTAGGACAAAAAGGCAGTAATTTCGCCAATCGACAGTTTTGCCTGCAACAGATAATAACCGCCCAGTCCCAAAATCAGCACTTTCATAAAATGGTTGGCGTAATCCAGAATAGGCATGAAGATGGTTTGGATTTTGGCTATTTTCATGGTGCAATTAAAGAGACGGCGGTTGACCTCATGCAGTTCGCCCGTCACCCATTCACCCATCTGCTGATTTTTAATCAGGTCGATTCCGCCCAGGTAGTTCATCAACTGCTCGGACAAATCCTGCAGACGGGTCAATCGCTCTGCCTGTAAGGCGCGCAATCGCCTAAAACCAATGCGGAAAATAATGCTGGCAATGACGATCGGGAGCACAGAGTACAGGGTTAATTGTGGAGAGATTCTCCACATCCAAATCGGCGTAAGAGACAGGGCAAACAAAATATTAAACAGCTGTAAAAACCCGATACCGTAAAACAGGCGAATACCACTAAGATCATTATTGATAATGGATATCAGTTTACCCGACGCAAACTGCGCGTGAAAGCTTGAAGGAAGACGGTTCAAACGCTGAAAAATATCATTTTTTAAGGTCGCTTCCGTAATTCGGCCCGGATTTAACGCATACACCCGGGACAGGATACGGATCACCACCATCACCAGCGACAGTGCAATCACCCACTGGACGTTTTCAACCAGGCCCTCTTTTGATGCCAGTGTTGTCTCGTTGAGTAAATCAACGGCAAGCTGGATGTAATGCGGAATTTCCACCTGCAGGTAATTCACCACAAAAATACAGACAATAGCAAACAGATAAGAAAATTTATTTAACAGAAAATAGTGCAGTATAAATTTAGATTTAGTCATCGCTTGAAGGACCTCCACTACAGATCGATGGGTGCTGCGCAAGGCAGGCATCGATAATCAGCTGTCTCGGATCTCCTTGTTCACTCAATTGCTCAAGCAACCATGCAGGCAGGCGAATAGGTTGCGTTTTTACACCGGGCTTGCGGCCGCAACCCTGCGTTTTCCGCCGTGATCACAGCAAGCTTGATTGGCTTATGAGGCATTTTTACTCGCTTTAAGGAAGGAGCTGAATAGGAAAAGTTTGATAAGTGTACGTTTATCAAGTGGCTTTTACCTGCCCCGGTTTGTAAGCTTTCGCTTGTGGCTGTTGGTTTAACTTTATTTGTTGGTGGTTTCGCCCTGACGGCGACCTTACTTTTTCTAAATGCCGAAAAAAAGTAGGCAAAAAGCGTCACCCCTAGCCATTTTTTAATCTTGTACTGCCCAATCGCTTTTTAACGCACCAGTCCGGACAGCACATCCGTGTGCAGAGCCGAACTTACAGAAATCTTCCATGATTTCTGTTGCTAAAGCGTTTGTTCATTGCAAGAAAAATGGAAGGGGAATCTCGTAGCCGCATTGGTTTGAGTTGTAATGCATAGTGTTGAGGGGATTAAAAATAGTTGTTCTTTCTTTTATACTGTTGGTTTGTATGCTGCCATTTTTAAGATTTTCCCAGTGATAGGTAGCACCTTGCAGGTTATGTTTACGGGTAGATAAATTTAGTTTATAAATTAATAGGTTAGAATATACTTTTGAAATGGGATAGGTGGCAGCTTAACACCTATCTAAAATTAGTAATTTATTAAATTATCACTTAAAACTTTGATTTTGTGATGTTAAATAGATATTGTTATGATTATTTTCATGGGGTAGGTATCGCGGCTTTTCGTGCATAGTGATGCTATAAAGCTGTTAAGCATACAAGGAGTTCCAATTGGCTACTGTCATATTTCCAAGCAATTGTTCAGAAGATGCAATTTTCCAATTTTGTTCTGATGTTTTTAGTCATGCAGGTGAAGATCAACTTGTAATTGATTTTAGCTATATGGGTAGAATTGAACCATTTACAATGGTTTATGTGGCTAAAATGATTAGAGACTTCAATAGAAACAACCCAAGCACTCAAGTCTCATA
>DATBNI010000191.1:0-4154 GCA_036554425.1 Psychromonas sp. | reverse complement strand
TCATTATAATAAATTTAACAAGACTGAATGATTAAAAGCCAAGGAGCCTTTACTGCTGTATTTATGAAAGGTGGTGCTAGGCTGTAAGGACTTGTTGGGATTTTTAACGCTTATTTGAGACTATAAAAAACAATCATTTCCCTTTTATTGATGGATGTCCGGTAGATGGGGCTGGTTGAAGCGGAAAAATGACTAAACCGGGATAGCCTCTTGTAAAAATCTAACCGATACGGACTACTGTGAGTTATAAAATGAATTATACAATTTTTGCTGCAACCCAATTACTGATAGATAAACTAGCACAGGATTTTTTTCTTTTAAGTCAAAAGGATAAAGTAAGTCATATCTCTTTATCCGGCGGCTCAACCCCGACTCTCCTGTTTAAATATTTAGCGCAATCTACCTATGCACAAAAAATAAATTGGCAGCAATTGCATTTTTGATGGGGGGATGAACGCTGCGTCGCAGCGACTGATCCGGAAAGTAATTTTGGGCAATGCAAAAAACTTTTGTTCAATCAGATTACTATTCCGGCAGAAAATATTCATAGAATTAAGGGGGAAAAAGAACCGCAGCAGGAAGCTGTTCGCTATGCACAGGAAATAAGAACTCATATTGAAAGTGTTAACGGCATGCCTCAGTTTGACTGGATCCTCTTAGGCGTGGGCGATGACGGTCATACCGCCTCACTTTTCCCCGGACAAACGAACTATCAGGATCCACATTTAACCGTCGTGACAACACAGCCGCAAAGTGGGCAATTACGGGTATCTAAAACAGCAAGCTTAATTGAAAACAGTCTGCGTATTACTTATCTGGCACTCGGTGAAAGTAAAGCTGATATTGTTCATAAAATAAACAGTAAAAAAGTTGATAGTGAACACTATCCAGCGGGCCAAATAGCAGCTAAAGCAGGAGTAACCCAATGGTATTTAGAGCAAGGATCCGCAAAACTACTCATACCGGAAAACAGCAATAAATAGCGGCATTAGATCATGGTCTGTTGGCGAGTAACATAATTTCTTGTGCCAAAATGTTATGCTGATGAAGCAAAAATCAGAAGATAATAATTGGGATCTTAATGATGGTTAAGCAGCATTGCTGTGGCCAGGTAGTTGTATTAGGCCTAGTGCATTTTTAGGCAATATTCTTGATGTTTTTGCAGCACAAACTATCATAATGAAAACAGCGTTTAAAACGTTTTCAGCAATATTACGAAAGCCATAATATCAAATAATCCTGCCGGCATGCTTTAATAAACGATTTAGAACTAAATTTAATCAATCTGTTATTAAAACAACAACAATCCGCTGAACATAAAATAAATACAAAATTCCGAGGTTTTTATTTTATGCAGACAGGCTGAAAATGGATAAATTATACTGCCTCAATAGCACTCAAATAAGGGTTTAACATGTATTCAATACCTGAGAAAGATTGGAAAATACTACGAACTCTGAAAGATGAATTGCTTGTAAAAGCCTGTGATGAGGTGTTTATTAAAGTCAATGCACTTTCCGAGATGCGCTCTGGATGTGAGCATCAGTCATATCTGACGCTTTGGGAACTGGTGCAAAATGAGAATCGTAAAATTGCAGAAATGTTTGATGATTTAAAACGTAGTAATGCTATTTTAAAAATTTCAGCATTGAAACGTTACAACATATTGAGCGAAGAACAGCTTTGTTTATTCAGTAACGAAACTCAAAAATATGTTCAGTATTTTACGCAAATTTGAGTGCTAACAAAGCACTGCACGGATAACGGTTGTCGTGGTTTTTGCTAAAAACTGCGAAAGCCAGTAGTGCCAACTGTTACTTTGTTGAACAGCTGTTGTTAGGATTTTTTAGCGGCTTAGATTGCTTGTTGTACTTTCAACCTATGGTTAGCTTCCCAGTCAGACAGGTCATAACACTTTCCAGATCTGCTTTTGCTTTAGCCGCCTGGTATGTTTCTAGGCCTTGGATTTTGGAATCACAGCGATACCTTCGATATCTGCGACTATGATGTCTCCCGTCTTACCCCGCCACAAATAATAGGTGCAGCTAATTCGAAATACTGCTGCTTCTTTCCCGGAACCGGAAATATGTCTTTGGCATAAACAGGGAAGCCCATTTCGGTTAGTTCACCTAAATCCCGCCGTCGATAATAAAGCCTATAATGCCAAGCTTTTTAGCGATGGCAGACAGCAACAGAATTTTTACTACCGACACCGTCAACGACCAAAATTGAGCCTCCAGGAGCTTCATATATTGCACGGTGAGCCTGATGCTAATTGGACCGTATAAGCAGGTCCTGATATCGGTTTCATATCCGGATAAAGAGGGCGTATAGAGAGATCAATACTGCTCTCGACCTAACAGGTTCCAATCAGTTTTTGCCAGTGTTGAAAAATTCGCTTCCATTTTTTTCCCTTATTAGATTGACTAGCTGATAAGCCTAATGCCTGGCAAACCAACTGTCCCGAGTCCGATTGAAGCAACTTAGCTTTCGCGTATATAAAACGTCGCACTCTCTTTGTAAAGAATGTTATCTTTGCGAAACTTAAGCAGAAATGTAATGACGCTGTTAATCTGCTGATTGCCAACATTTACAGTGATAAAATTTCCCAGTTTATTTGTAGAACTGCGTAATATTTGACTACCGTCATTGGTGTGGAGGGCCGCAATTAACGCAACATTGATGATAACAGTAAACATAAATACCGTTCTAAAACTCTGCTTTTTGCTTTTATGCCGTAGCTTTTGCTGAGCAACTATTGCTCCAGGCCAACCAAATAATAATGAATACAAATGAAGTGTACTTTCAGATATACGCCACTGATCATTCTTAGCGGCTTGTTTATCTTTTGCATAAATAAAATAAGTTAACATACTGGCAATGGCGAAGATGAAAAATATAATCGGAGGTATATATCCAAGATAATATGATCCACCTAAGGCAGCACTTAAAACATAAATGGGTAAATAATGATAGTTCATGGACACTCTCTGGCAAAGCTAAGGAGGCTGTAGAATAAGCCAATGTAAGAAAAAATCGAGCGCCGATTTCGCATTGTAAGCCTACTTTAATCATTTGGAACTCATGGAAATGACCTGACCTCAAACACTGGCGCGGCAGCTGTTATTTGACTTAGGTTTAATTACAGTAATGGTGAAATGAAGTTTGCTTCCATTATTTCCACAATAACGGCTTCTGATATATCGTTAAGTTCGTATTCAGAGGAGGAATAAATATCCCCTTCTTTATTACCCAAAGCGATGTCGGCAAGATCCGGCTTATGATCATGAATAAGGATAACTATCCTCTTATTTTGAGCAGGACAGTCAATGGTAATTGCATCCGCGTTGATACCTTGATCACGCAAGGTTTTGTCCATTATTCCCATCAAGGTATTGATATTATCAAACTTGCTGTAGAACAAATCATTTGCCCTAGCGACAATCTCTGATAAATTTTTTAGCTTAGTCTTCATTTTTAACTCTTATCAATTAGGGGGACTTGAGTGCCTTAAGGCCCTTGTTAATTAGCATATATCATCACTCAGGACAAGCCGCTTGCTGTCCGTCCGGTATGGCGCAGTGCGTAGGTTACTTACTTGCCGCCATAGTCCAATCTTTGCATACTCACTTTGGAAGCTGGGCACCTTACTGTGCTTTAGCAAGCCTTTTATGTGGTTATTTAGGCGGGCGTAACATTACTTTAAGCAAAGATGCTTAATTAAACCAACTTTATAAACTTCATTGAGATTGGTATTGATGAAACTGTTTAATATGCGGCCACCTGCAATGGACTTACTTTAATTGCAGGCAGCTTAAAATAAACATTATTTTGCCGGTGGGACAGTATCAAATGCGCTGATACTGTTTAATTCTTTTAGCCATGGCTCAGCTGAACGACACCATATTTGCATCTTAGGAATAAGTTGCTCCCGCTGCTCTATCGCGCCTAGCCGTAAGCCATAAACTTTATCGCCTTTACCTACCGATGTAGCATAGAGTGTGGTGCCGCAGTTAGCACAAAAACCTTGTGCGCGTTTATTACCACTTTCGGCTGTTTTTATGTATTCTTTAGGCTGCGTCGCGCTAAAAGTAACCGCATTAGGTAATGACATTACCACACTACGAAAAGGCCCACTCGAGATCAGTTGGCAA
>DATBNI010000184.1:0-5656 GCA_036554425.1 Psychromonas sp. | reverse complement strand
GTTAATAAGTCAACAACACCACAAAATTCATCTTCGATACCGATAGGTAAAACCATCACCAGCGGGTTAGCACCCAGTACAGTTTCAGTTTGTTTAATCACTCGGTAGAAATCAGCACCCATACGGTCTAATTTGTTAACGAAGATAATACGGGCAACTTTTGAGTCGTTCGCATAACGCCAGTTAGTTTCTGATTGTGGTTCAACACCACCACTGCCACAGAATACACCGACGCCGCCGTCCAATACTTTAAGAGAACGGTAAACTTCTACTGTGAAGTCAACGTGTCCAGGAGTATCAATTACGTTAAAACGGTGGTCTTTCCAGAAACAGGTTACCGCTGCAGACTGGATAGTAATACCGCGCTCAGCTTCCTGTTCCATGAAGTCAGTTGTAGATTCGCCATCATGTACTTCACCGGTTTTGTGGATTGTACCGGTAAGTTTCAGGATACGCTCTGTGGTTGTTGTTTTACCCGCATCAACGTGGGCAAAAATACCAATATTTCTGTATTTGCTTAAATCTGTCATTTTTTATACTCTTTAGTAAAAAATCGAATCAATATTCCGGCAGCATTATACAAGTATTAGCGTTAAACAGAACACGGAATTCAAAATAAAATAAAATATGTTGGTTTTTTAGCCATTTTTTTAGTGGTTTTTACAAAAATGCCTTAGATATGCTGGTAAATAGGGCGCACAAAGGGGCTTATCGGATTTCTTAAAATGCGAAGAGAATACAAAATGGATTTAATTCTTCGCAATTAATACCAGAGCAAATAAAAGACTGAAAACAAAGGTGGATAAAGCCGTATTTTTAAGCTCATTATTAAATACCTGACCATCACGAAAATCTTTAAAAATCGCCTCTTTTAATTGCGTACAACTTTTGATTAGCGGACTAAAGCTGAGCAAAAAAATAAATTGCCAGGCTTGTACATTTTCAAGCTGACTAAAATAGTAAACGGCACAGATAAAAGCACCAACGATAAGCGACAAATGATAGATAAAGGCATTTTCCCGCCCCCATAAAACCACCAAAGTCGTTTTATGAGCCGCTTTATCCGTATACATATCGCGCATGTTATTAATATTTAAAACAGCTGCGGATAAAAGCCCGACACTGGTTGCCGGTAAAAGTAAGGACCAGCTAAAGATTAAACCGTAAAGGTAATAACTGCCTACCACACCTAATAAGCCAAAAAACAGAAAAACAGCAAAATCGCCCATGGCTCTGTAGCCATAAGGTAATTTTCCCATGGTATAGGTTATAGCTGCAATAATAGCTAATAAACCAAGCAATAAAAAAACCGCCCAGCTGGTTGAATTTGACCCTAATGCAACCACCAGTAAAGTCATGCCCGAAACGAGCACTAAAAGCGTCGTTAACAGTATTGCAGCTTTCATACTTTTTTTGCTGATCAAACCGCTCTGCATGGCGCGTAACGGACCAACGCGGTGCAGATTGTCAGCACCCGAGACGGCATCACCATAATCATTGGCAAGATTTGATAAAATCTGCAGTAATAAAGCGGTCATTAGCGATAAACTAAAAATCAACGGGTCAAAAATTTGTGCGTGAATGGCGAGTCCAGCCCCTAAGATAATCGAAGCCGCTGCAAGCGGTAGCGTGCGTAAACGTAATGCGCTTAACCAAACTGAAACCTTACTCATCTAAATTATCCTAAAAAATTGTGGTTATACGCGGTTCCGCTAGGAATCGGCTCTTAATCGCGCTACATTAACAAACCTTAATTTCTAAATATATCATGAGCCGATGTTAACTACTGAGCATAATTTCAATTTAATGGTCATTTTTATTGGTGAACAATTACAGCAGTTTGCAATAAAACAGGGCGCTAAGCCAAGCTGTAATCTGGTTATCCCGCTTACCCCGTTTGATTTGCTCAGTTTATTAAAAGGGCAATCCTCTAACAAGGATGGAATTTATCCAAGGATTTACTGGGAGGATATCGATCATCTGCAGAGCATCGCCTGCTTTGGGGCAATCGAGGAATGCAGGCACATTCCTGAGCCCAGTGGCCAGGCTTGCTACTTTGGCGGCCTGGCTTTTCAGCAACAAGGGCCGCAATGGCCAGATTTTCCCGAAACACTTTTCATCCGCCCGGCCTTAGAGTTTACCTTAGAGCAGCAAAAATTAAGCTTAACTTGCCATTTTAACGGCGCTAACAGTATTGAAGAGAGCTTATTATTGATAAGTCGCCTGCAAAAACCTGTCTCTCCCAAAGCTGTCAACAATATAGTTGTTTCCAGAGAGGATCTGCCCAATCAGAAACAATGGGCAACCTTGGTTGAATCGGCCATTGAATATAAGGCCTTGATCCCTAAAGTTGTTTTGTCACGGCAGACTGAGCTTATCTGTGAGCAAAAAGTTAATCAATGGGATTTAATTAATCAATGGCAGGAAGCAAATCCAAACAGTTTTCATTTTGCCTTTCAGTTTTCTAAAAACCATGCTTTTATCGGTTGCTCTCCTGAGCGGCTTTTTTGCCGTGAAAAAAACAAGCTAAAAACCGAAGCCTTAGCCGGTACAGTCAATCGGGGAAGGGAGCCGCGTGAAGATGCTATTCTTCGCCAAAGTTTGTTAAGCGACAAAAAAATTGACCGGGAAAACTATTTAGTACAAGAATTTATTGTCTCTAATCTTAAACGTTTAAAGGCGGAGGTTGTTTGTTCCGAGGCGCACGTCATGCAGCTGCGCAATGTACAGCATTTACGGGTGGAGATTAATGCTCAATTAAATGCCCAAACCAGCGATGCCGCACTTTTACATAATTTACATCCAACCCCGGCTGTAGGAGGCTCTCCCAAGCTTCCTGCGCTGCAGTTTATTAATGATAAGGAACATTATAATAGGGGTTGGTATGCGGGTACTGTGGGTTATCTTCGCGCTGATAAAAGTGATTTTAGTGTCGCCATCCGCTGCGCCCTGCTGTCAAGCAACAGGATCAAATTATTTGCCGGCGCAGGCATTGTTATAGGTTCCATTGCAGATCAAGAATGGCAGGAATTGGAAAATAAAATTCACACTATTGCAGATATTTTATCGGTGTAATTTAAGGTAAAAAATGACCACTACATTATATAAAGAGCCGGCTTCATTTGCCGATGAGTTTTCCAATATCAACCTGTTATGGGCATCACTGTTTATTGAAGAGCTGGTGCGCAACGGTATTTCTGATTTTTGTATTGCCCCGGGCTCCCGTTCAACCCCTCTAACATTGGCGGCCGCGGGGCATAAAGATGTCAATACCCATGTCCATTTTGATGAACGGGGTTTAGGTTTTTTCGCACTGGGCCTGAGTCTTTTCAGCCGTAAACCCGTGGTGATAATCACCACCTCAGGCACAGCTGTCGCAAACCTTTATCCTGCTGTTATTGAAGCCAAACAAAGCGCTATTCCCATCATTATTTTATCTGCCGACAGACCCGTTGAACTGCTTGATTGTGGCGCGAATCAGGCCATTGACCAATGCCGACTTTTTTCCCATTATCCGGTTTTTTTTGCACAAATCCCGAGCGCGACGACACAAATCAAACCTAATTACCTCTTAACCACTATTAATCAGGGGTTACAACAGCAGCAGCAGACCCCCGCACCTATTCATTTTAACATCGCCTTTACAGAGCCCTTATATCCGCAAACAGTAAGGGTTAATTATCAAAGCTATTTACAACCATTAAAAGAGTGGCTGACAGATAAACACCCCTTTAGCCGGTATTTTCAGAATACAGAATATTTGCCAGCGGCAGGCAGTACCCCGCTAACGGACAAAAAGGTGTTGGTCATTGCCGGACGCGTTCAGGATACCAACCAGGCTCGAGCCATTACTGAATTTGCAGCATTGAATCATTATCCGCTTTTAGCCGATCTGCAATCCGCATTAGCAGGCAATGCGGATAACCTGCACTATTATGACCTGTTACTGGTCAATGATAAGTTTACTGAAAACCTCCAGCAGGCCGATATTATTGTGCAGTTTGGGGGTAAGCTTATTTCCAAACGCCTTAATCAATTTATTGCAGAATTTGCAGGCGAATATTTATTGGTCGATCCGGGTAATACTCGGATCGACCCAAGTCACCGCCTAAGAAAAAGATTTGTATGCTCAGCGACACAATGGATAAAGAGTCAACAGGATAAAATACCCGCGATTGACAGACAATGGTTACAGGCACTGCAAAAACAAAACGCTTATTTAACAGAGCAGATAATAACCCCCTTTATGGACACTAATCTGCTCAGTGAAATTTCGGTCATCTCGAAAGTGGATAAGTTACTGCCTGATAACAGCCCTGTATTTATCGGCAACAGTATGCCGGTTCGTTTAAGCGATATGTTTTTCACCCAAAACAGGGCGCTGCCCTTTAGCAATCGCGGGGCAAGCGGCATTGATGGTTTGCTGGCAACGGCAAGCGGCATTGCAAAAAGTTGCGCAGGGACGACCACCCTGCTAATTGGCGACACCTCTTTTCTCTACGATTTGAATTCCCTGGCTTTATTAAAACAACTGCACGGCCCCTTTGTGATTATTGTGTTTAACAATGATGGCGGCGCGATATTTAATCTTCTGCCGGTACCTGCCCAGCAAAAACAGGAATATTATCAATTACCCCATGGTTTGACCTTTGCCGACAGCTGCAGGCAGTTTTCAATCGATTATTATCAACCCGAAGATCTGACCCAGTTTGAAGCTTATTATCAAAAATCATTACAAAATCGTCTTTCTTTGATTGAGATTTGTGTGAAAAACGATCAAACTTATAACCACCTTGAGCAAATCAAAGAGCAGGTAAAGCATGCCACTTTTTAGTCAAACACAGGGTACAGCGCAATCCCCTGCTTTAGTCTTTTTGCACGGTTTTTTAGGTAACCATCACGACTGGTCTGAAACTATAAAACACCTTAAAGACTGTTTTTATTGTATCTCTATCGATCTGCCCGGACATGGGAATTCCGCCTCAGTCACAATACCTTTAGATAAAGGCTTTGAAACAACAAACAGGTTGATTAAAGCCGTGTTAGACGACTTGCAAATCAAAGAATATATTCTTATTGGTTATTCCCTTGGTGGGCGGATTGCGCTTGATTACGCGCGCGCGCAGCAGGATGGCAACTTAAAAGCCTTGGTATTAGAATCTTGCCATAGCGGTTATCAAACCCAGGATGAAAAAGATCAACGTTTTGCACATGACCTTAATTGGGCGAAACGCTTTGCCACACAAAGTGTTATGCAGAGTTTAAATCAATGGTATGAACAAGATATTTTTAACGACCTTTCCTGCGAGCAAAAAAATAACCTGGTGAATAATCGCAGTCAAAATTATGGCGTATGTTTAGCAAATATGCTGCTGGCAACCAGTCTCGCCCAGCAAAGCGATGCATACCCTTTTTTACAAAATAATGCAGCACAGGCAACCCCCTTACCTGTTTATTACTGTTGCGGCGAAAAAGATAATAAATTTAAAACCTTAGGCCGCGCATTAGCCAAGCTTGAAAATATCCAACTAACTGAATTTGCAGGATCAGGGCATAATATTCATCAACAGAATCCGCTCCAATATGCGCTTTTTATTAAGCAGCATTTTAGTCAATCACTTTAACCACTAATTAGATAATAATTAAGAGAAACACA
>DATBNI010000169.1:0-3743 GCA_036554425.1 Psychromonas sp. | reverse complement strand
TGGGTGCCCATTACAACACTGATCAGGCGCATGCCGTCTTTGGTTGCCGAAGAAATCAAGCTGTAACCCGCCTCGTTTGTATGGCCCGTTTTGATCCCATCTACGTTTAAACTTTTGTCCCATAATAAAGCATTACGGTTGGGCTGATCAATACCGTTAAATTTGAATGATTTTTCACTGTATATAAGGTATTCATCTGGTACATCATTAATTAATGCTTTCGCTAAAAGAGCCATATCATGCGGGGTTGTGTAGTGACCTTCAGCATGTAAACCGTGGCTATTTTTAAATTGCGTATGATCCATTCCCAACTGGGCTGCCCAAGAATTCATTAAATCTGCAAAGGCTCCTTCACTGCCGGCAATATATTCAGCCATCGCCACACAGGCATCATTACCAGATTGTACGATAATGCCGCGATTTAAGTCAGCTACGCTCACTTCCTTACCCACTTCAATAAACATCTTGGAAGACTCGGGGAAATTTTTTGACCACGCTTTTTCGGAAATGGTCACTTTATCCGTAGGTGATAAGTTGCCGGATTTGATTTCCTGGCCAATGATATAACTGGTCATCATTTTTGTCAGGCTGGCTGGAGCAAGTCTTACTTCGCTATTATTTTCAGCAAGCACTTTTCCTGAATTAAAATCAATAAGCAGGTAGCCTTTGGCGCCAATTTCCGGTGCACTGGGGGTTATTGTGGGATTTGCAAAGAGGTTAAAGCTGAAAATGAGGGCAGTAACCAGAAGGCTTATTTTTTTCATGAAAGATACCTGTGAATGATTAGAATAAAAATAATTGTGCATTGTAGCAGATCATCATTTATTTGCTAAGGGCTAACGGTGATTTCTACAGATAAAAGATGCTTTAAAATCAGGCTGCCAGATCTACTCATTAATTTGTTTAACTCGAAGGCCGATAAAAGCGATGGCTGTCATTTAAAGCAATTTTTTATTCTTGTGCCCAAAGACGTGAATACTGCACCTTTTTGGTGCGAGGTTGGGGGTGGCTGTATGAGTAACAAAGGTTAACTTGTTGTATATTAATGTCTTTTACTTTTGGCATGTTGTTTGCTTGTATTTGGAAAAGGAAAGAATAGTCAGATCTTTATTTTTACCGCTAATTGAAATTTTTAAATTAATAAATAAGGGAACGCTAATGAAAATGTTAACCGCAATAATTAAACCGTTTAAGTTAGATGAAGTGAGAGAAGCGATTATGAATGCAGGTATTGCTGGCGTAACCGTTTCAGAAGTAAAAGGTTTTGGCCGTCAAAAAGGGCATACCGAACTTTATCGTGGTGCTGAATATCAGGTGGATTTTTTACCAAAAGTGAAACTTGAAATTGCCATCAAAAAAGAGGATGTAGAACGCTTAGTTGAAGCTATTTCTGCTGCTGCTAATACAGGGAAGGTAGGTGACGGGAAAATATTTATTCAACCCCTTGAGCAGGTCGTGCGTATTCGTACTGGCGAGCTTGATGAAGAAGCCCTTTAATCTATTTGAGTAATTTTTAAAAGAGGAATTATTATGGAAAACACAGTAACAGAACTCAGGTTTGCGCTTGATACCTTTTATTTTTTAATATCAGGTGTCTTAGTGATGTGGATGGCGGCAGGTTTTGCAATGTTAGAAGCAGGGCTTGTTCGATCTAAAAATACCACTGAAATTTTAACTAAAAACGTCGTCTTATATGCTATCGCCTGTACCATGTTTCTACTGGTCGGTTATAACATTATGTATGTTGATAATAGCGCAGGTGGTTGGTTACCTTCATTTGGCAGCTTGATAGGCATCCAGTCAGAAGGTGCGGATCATTCCCTTGAATCCGATTTCTTCTTCCAGGTTGTCTTTGTTGCAACGGCAATGTCAATCGTCTCTGGCGCAGTTGCCGAGCGTATGAAACTTTGGGCATTCTTACTATTCTCAGTATTTTTAACGGGCTTCATTTACCCGATGGAAGGATATTGGACTTGGGGCGGCGGTTTCCTTTCTGAAGCTGGTTTTAGCGACTTTGCAGGTTCTGGTATTGTCCATATGGCAGGCGCTGCCGCTGCATTAGCTGCAGTTATCTTACTGGGTGCGCGTAGAGGTAAATATGCTAAAAATGGTTCAGTTCAGCCGATTCCAGGTTCAAACATGCCGCTTGCTACCTTAGGTACACTTATCCTATGGATGGGCTGGTTTGGTTTTAACGGTGGATCGCAATTGGCTCTGTCGAATGCAGAAAATGCAAGTGCAGTTGGTTTGATTTTTGTTAATACCAATGCGGCTGCCGCGACAGGTGCAATTGCCGCCATGTTGGTGAGTAAACTTAAATGGGGTAAAGCTGATTTAACCATGATTTTAAATGGTGCATTAGCGGGTTTAGTCGCCATTACTGCGGATCCTTTATCGCCTACTCCTCTATTTTCGGCTGCTATCGGTGCGGTTGCGGGTATCATAGTTGTTTACAGCATCATCACTTTTGATAAATTAAAGTTAGATGATCCGGTAGGTGCGTTATCGGTGCATGGTGTATGTGGTCTATTTGGTCTATTAGTTGTGCCGCTTAATAACGAAGGTGCTTCTTTTGCCACCCAGCTATACGGAGCAGCAGTTATCTTCGGTTTTGTCTTTGCAGCATCAGGGATTGTTTGGGGCATTATTAAGGTCACCATGGGAATTCGTGTTACCGCTGAAGAAGAGGAAACAGGTATGGATCTACATGATTGTGGTGTAGAAGCTTACCCTGAGTTTACCGATAGCTAACAGCTAAAAAGTAACTTAATCAGCCCTGACTTATTCATAAGTCGGGGCTTTTTTTATGCTTTAATTAAAGCGTAAAAAGTTCGCTCAAAAGCGATTGTCAGATATAGGCAACCAACACGCACATTAATCTTCCATGTTTATTACTTCATATAACCTTCTGTGTTAGCATTCAAATACCCCCATAATGATTGTCTTTGTACAAATATTATCTTTAAATTTACTAGGTTAAGGCCATGCTGCACTGCAAAATGCTTACTGTTGTCCGCGAGGAACGTATTTTATTCAAAGATCTCAGTTTTACCCTTAAACCGGGTGAGATAGTGCAGCTTGAAGGACCTAACGGCGTGGGTAAAACAAGCCTGTTTAGAGTGCTAATTGGGTTGTCCATGCCGTATTCTGGTGAGGTTTTTTGGCAAAACGCCTCAATAGATGAAGAACGCGAATCTTTTTACCAGCAGCTTTTATATCTTGGTCATAAAACCGGCATAAAACCGGAATTAACGCCTTTAGAAAATTTACAGTTTTTTCAGAAGTTACATGCTGCGGAGCTGAATATAGATTTGTGGTTTGTTTTAGCAGAGGTTGGGTTGGCAGGTTATGAAGATGTGACTACTGCTCAGCTTTCGGCAGGGCAACAACGTCGGGTAGCTTTAGCCAGGCTATGGATTAATAAGTGCCCTTTATGGGTGTTAGATGAGCCTTTTACTGCCATTGATAAGTCAGGCATAACAGTATTAGAGCGCCTCTTTGTCAAACATGCTGAAAAGGGGGGGATTGTGCTCCTCACTACACATCAGGATATGATGCTCAAGGCCCCCTTGTTACGGAAAATTGAATTAGCTGGAGTTGCTGCCGGTGAAGACTATGTTTAGCGCATTTTTTCAAGTGGTTGCTAAAGAGCTGAAGGGGGCATTTCGTCACCGCAGTGATATTTTAAATCCGGTTTGGTTTTTTATTATTGTTGTGACGCTCTTCCCCCTGGGTATTGGCAC
>DATBNI010000123.1:0-3237 GCA_036554425.1 Psychromonas sp. | reverse complement strand
CGGTCAACTCCTGGGGTTATACTACTTCATCCGGAATGGCTGGACCGATATTGGCAGGAACCTCTGCACTATGTGTTTTTCAGGAGGCTAAAACAGCAGTGATTAGTTCAGGCAGTGATGGTGATGCCGGTGTCGCTGCACTTTGCCCATAAATGATGGACTCCTTTTTGACTGATTTCATGCACAGCGGCTGTCAATCACAGCCGTTTTTATGGCTAACATAGAGTAGATTTTAACGGCTTGAACGGGAAGTGTTTGTGTCTTTCCAGATAATTTCCACGTTAGCTAATACAGTGCAAAATGAGAATAGGTCCCGGCAAAAGTGAACTTAATAAATTTGCACCTTAAAGACGGCAGCTGCAATATCTGCAGGAGCAATAAAACAATAGTCACTCTCGTGGGTTTCTTAAAATGAATCACCTTGTGCCAACAGCTGACGTACCTCGTCAGCATCTACAGGCCGCACCAAGCGCGCCACTTCCTTACCATCATGCAGCAAAATCAAGGTCGGCCAAAGCTTCACCCGGAACGCGCGACCCAGTGTTTTACCTTTTCCGTCATATACCTTGATGTGCGGGAGATTCGAATGTCCGCTCAATACCTCCTGCACTGCGGGTCGTGCCGCCTGACAGTGGCCGCACCAGGGCGTACCGAATTCGAGGACAGCATTACCGACCAATCCACTAATCTGTTCAAGTGTTGGTGGCTCTTCTGCATAATCGGGATTAAACCCCATCTGACTGTTTTTCATCGTATTTTCTCCCTAAATCAAGCTGCTGCTTGTCGTGCAGGCCCTCTGCACAAGGTGTTATTGCATTCGGTTTTAGAAGTATGGCTCAAATCAGCCTTTGGTATTGCGGTTAACGCACAGTTTCAAATATTAAAGGGATCAATTGGCTTTGCAGAAATAGCTTATCAGGCAGACTGTGATATTAAATGATAAACTTGGTTTGTTATTTTTTCTTTTTTAGGGCGATTGCTATGCTGAAATATTTGCTTAAAATTTTCCAGAGATTAACCAAAATAAACCAAAACTTAGACAATGAAGTTGATGATATTCTCCTTGCTATCGGTGGGTTGGAAAATATCAGTCACGCAGCGGCTTGTGCAACTAGACTAAGGTTAACTTTGCTTAACAACGTCTTAGTTGACAAGAAAGCGTTGAAAAAGAGGGGAGCGATTGGGGTGATCTTCGTGGATAAGAATAACATTCAGATTATTTATGGACTGAAAGCCAACAGCTATTTTCAGATAATAGATCAACGCTTGAACTAGGCTCAGTTCAAGCGGATTTTTGCATTCCAGAAAGCCGCATAGGCTTAGTCTTTTTTTATCTTAAATCAGCTCTGTATGGGAGCTAAAATATCACAGCAAAAAGGCCCGCCACAGATACTCTCTGCTGCGGGCCTTTTTGATTTTGTTTTTTTGATCAAGCCATTGCGATACTTTTCTAGCGGATTTACTTATGGAGAATAAGGTGAATGGTATAAGCATTAAGTTAAAAAATTGATTGGCTAAAGACGCTTGCTATTAACTTCTTTGATCCATAACAAGCACAGATTACTTACCCTTTCCAAGCAAGATATGGAACTTTCCCCTGTTTTTTAGCTAGTTCCGGATGAGAAATCAGGCCATTTACCCAATATATTTTCATTAACCAGAAACAGTGACATCAACCACAAAATCAGTATATGCCAGTTTTATTGACTAATTCTTTTGTATTTATAAGCGAAATGCTCTGAATTAGGTGTTACAAAAAGGAAATTAGAGTCAAAAAAACTATTTAAATTCACTTATACTACCGTCACAAAATACAAGGCAGCAACAAACTAGCAACAAATCAGCAACAACTTGGCTGTTAATTGCTAACAACAAATCAAAAGGAAATTATTATGCTTATAGGTGTACCTAAAGAAATTAAAAATCATGAATATCGTGTTGGTATGATCCCAGCGAGTGTCCGTGAACTAGTGCAAAACGGCCATGATGTTATTGTTGAAACGAACGCCGGTATGGGGATTGGTTTTAGCGATCAGGATTACATTGCATCAGGTGCAAATATTGCAGATCAAGCGGCAACTGTTTTTGCTGAAGCGGATATGATAGTTAAAGTAAAAGAGCCGCTAGCTATTGAACGTCTAATGTTACGTGAAGGTCAAATCCTATTTACTTACTTACACTTGGCACCAGATTTAGCACAAACACAGGATCTCATTGATTCAAAAGCAGTTTGTATTGCCTATGAAACAGTTACTGATCGTAATGGTGGATTACCCCTATTAGCACCTATGTCTGAGGTGGCCGGACGTATGGCTATTCAAGCCGGGGCACAAGCATTAGAAAAATCAAATCAAGGCAGCGGTATGCTGTTAGGCGGCGTACCCGGTGTTGCGCCTGCAAAAGTCGTTATTGTCGGCGGTGGTATGGTGGGTAATAATGCCGCACAAATGGCCGTTGGTCTGGGCGCTGATGTGACTATTTTAGACAGGAATATCGATACGCTGCGCAACCTGAATATTCAGTTTGGCAACTCAGCTAAAGCTATTTACTCTACTGCAGATGCGTTAGAAAAAGAAGTATTAGCTGCGGATCTGGTTATTGGTGCTGTTCTTATTCCAGGGGCTGCAGCGCCTAAACTTATTACTAAAGCGCATATCGCCAAGATGAAACCGGGGTCTGCCATTGTCGATGTGGCTATTGATCAAGGCGGTTGTTTTGAAACATCGCATGCGACGACTCATCAGGATCCAACTTATATTGTTGATGAGGTGGTTCACTACTGTGTGGCGAATATGCCCGGTGCAGTTGCACGCACTTCAACTTTTGCACTTAACAATGCAACCTTACCTTATATTATCAAGCTGGCAAATCTGGGTTACCAGGACGCGTTAAAAAGTGATAAAGGCTTATTGAATGGCCTGAATGTCATGCATGGCTTAGTGACCTGTGAAAGTGTCGCCGTGGCGCACAACATGCAATATGTCGCGGCCGAGACAGCACTTGCACAGGGCACTGAATCTGCCGCTGTTGAAGAAGCTTAAGGCTGATTTTTAGCACCTGTAATGATATCGAAGCAATGACTGCAGTACAGATTATTTTATTTGCTCAAAGCATCAAATGAGTGACTTGCGGTAGATATTCATATTAGGGCATGCGGATCAGCAATATATGCACTTGAGTGCGAAATAGCGTTCAATCATATTTTTATCAAGTTAACAGTCATCAGGCTTACTGGCA
>DATBNI010000113.1:0-7253 GCA_036554425.1 Psychromonas sp. | reverse complement strand
TGTCTGAGGTGGTGCGTTAAAAAGCGGTTGGGCAGCGCAAGAATAAAAAACGTCTCGGAACGGCACTTTTTGGTTACTCTTTTCTTGCTGTTGAGAAAAAGTAACACGCCGTCAAGGGCGGAAGACCAACAATGAAAGTTTAATCATCAGCTGCAAGCGACAGCCTGCAAACAGTGCTGTTCGATCATTACGTATTTAAAGCTTTGCGAAAAATATTGAGATGGATATACATTTCCATCGAAGCGTGAGGAACAAGAAAAGTAACACGCCGTAAAGGGCGGAAGACCAACAAAGAAAGTTAAACCATGCGCTTCAAGCGAAGGCCTAATAACAAACCAAATCATCTATGAAGTTTTACGGTTTTGGATAATATAGAATATAGAAAAGAGAAGGGGACAAATTTTAGGCAAAAAAATACCCGCTCTAAAGCAGGTATTTTTATCATCTTAGTTTAAAAAACTGAATTACTCAGCTTCAACCACTTCAATGTTAACAATAGTAGATACGTCAGAGTGTACTGCTACAGCAATTTCGTATAAACCAGTGTTGCGTAGTGCGCCTTCAGGAAGACGAACTTCACTTTTAACTACAGGTACACCAGCAGCAGTGATTGCATCAGCAATATCACGCGTACCGATTGAACCGAATAGTTTACCGGCATCACCGGCTTTAGATGCGATAACAACCGCTTCTAATGCCGCTAATGCGTCGCCACGAGCCTGTGCAGCAGCAAGGTTAGCCATCTGCTTAGCTTCTAAATCAGCACGACGTGCTTCAAAAGCTTCTAAGTTTGCTTTGTTTGCTGGAACAGCTTTTTGCTGTGGGAAAAGAAAGTTACGTGCGTAACCTGATTTAACAACAACTTTATCGCCAAGTTTACCAAGGTTAGCAACTGTATCTTGTAGGATAATTTCCATAATCTATAGCTCCTGTTTACTTGTGTAAATCTGTGTATGGTAAAAGTGACAAGTAACGTGCACGTTTGATAGCGCGCGCTAGTTGACGTTGGTATTTAGCACATGTGCCTGTAATACGGCTAGGTACAATTTTACCACTTTCAGTGATGTAATTTTTTAACGTAACAACGTCTTTGTAATCAATTTCGCTAACACCTTCAGCGGTGAAACGACAGAACTTACGACGGCGGAAGTAACGAGCCATGGTATTTCCTCAAATTTGTTCTATGTACTGAGCATGCAACACGAGTTTTCCAAGCTTATTGGCGCTTAGATGATAAGTGATAAAACCACTCACTCTTATTTGCATCCCTTTCGATAATTTATCTTTTAACTGACTGGCGAGTATTCCACTTGCTGCAACGGGCATATAACAAAAAACGTTGCGTGGTAATCCTGCCTCTTCCTGCATCGAACGATGTTCAATCACTAAATTACAGTGTTGCAAACCGCTAGGACTTTTTTTGAATGTAGGCTTTTCAGTTACTACACCAGTAAGTCGCAAAAAGTTATCAGTCACTAAGTAGCTTATGCTTCAGCTGTCGCTTCTGCGTTGAATTCTGGACGTGGTGCACGAGGAGCACGTTCAACACGCTCTTCTCTTGCTTTTGCCACTACAGAAACTTCAGTCACAGCAGCTTTAGTACGCATGATCATATTACGGATCACTGCATCGTTGAAACGGAAAGCAGTTTCCAAATCATCGATTACGTTCTGTCCAGCTTCAATGTTCATAAGAACATAGTGTGCTTTGTGCAGTTTGTTGATTGGGTAAGCCAATTGACGACGGCCCCAGTCTTCTAGACGATGAACTGTACCGCCAGCTTCTGTGATAGATGCTGTGTAACGTTCAACCATACCATTAACTTGTTCACTCTGATCAGGGTGAACCATAAATACGATTTCATAATGACGCATATAAAAATCGCTCCTTACGGGTTAGTAGCTTCTTGATTTGGCTCAACCGTACCAATAGAAGCAAGGAACAAAAAGGGTGGTTGATTTAAGGCGAGAAAGTGTACAGTTTAGTGTGACCCGACGCAAGCAGATATTTTGATGATAGAGAAAATATTTGCTAAGTATTGCATCTGCTTGACTGGCGATTAAAATAGCGGGCTATGCGAAGACGTCTTTTATGCTAATCTGCGCATTTTTAATGTCGATTTCTGTCTTTTAAAGCCTTTATATTGCAATATTTGATGAGTGTATTTTTTTGAATCCGAAACTACTTTTTCTTTTAGTTATTAATCTTGCTGTACTTGCGCTGAATTTTGCACACTTCGCCGACAGCAGCGAAGAGCCAGCGGTAACAGTCATCAACCCAGTGACACAGATCGAGCCGAGCAATAGTAACGACGCGCCCGAGAAAAGTGCAGTTTCTCAGCCCCCTGGAGCGGAAAAACAAAAAAATGACAAAAAATTACTTTTATTAGCTGCTCAATTAGCTCAGGCAGAGCAGCAAAATAAACTGCTAGCGGCGCAAATAAACAGCCTTAACAGTGCATTGGCTGAACAAAACAGTCAGATCACTACGCTGCAAAAAGACAATATTGAGCTGCTGCAGGTGCAGAAGTTACAGCCTGTCGCGGTGGTCTCAGAGGTTGATTTAATCAAAAATAACATTGAAAGCCAGCCTGATTTGCTGCCCAGAAAATCACCCGAAAGCGCGACTGAAAAGAGTGAGGCGACTGCTGATAATGAACTGCCGGGCGATTTTTCAGGCTCTGTCGAATTTGGCTTTTCCTATGCGCAGAATAATAAGGAGACTAGCTCGGTTAACGGGCGTCTTATTTTAGATTATGACCTACCTGATTCATACACGCTTAATAGTAATTTAAAGTTCGAGATGGAGGAAGAAGATAACGAGAAGTCTGCTGAGAAATATCGCTGGCAACTGCAGGCGGACTATTATTTAGATCCGCTTAACCTGGTTTTTGTCCGCAGTGATATGCAGGGCAGTCAATTTGCCAGTTATAATCGAGAAGATATTTATACTCTGGGTTATGGCCGTATTGTCTTTGAAGAAATTAAACATAAATTTAGTATCGAAGTGGGCCCGGGTTATCGAATGGCGGTTCCTAATGTAGGCAAAAATGCTGTTTCTGTTGATGAATTTATCATACGTACACGCCTTAATTATGAACGTATTGTTTCCGAGTCGTTACAGCTTAAAATGGACACTGTATTTGAAATAGGTAGGGAAAACAGCATCTATGCTGCGACCTTTAAAGCGCAAAATAGACTTTATCGCGAGCTCTATTTAATCTTCAGTACTGAATATAAATATACCGAGAACGTACCCGTAGACAGTTTAAACAAAGAGGTCAATTCAGGGCTTAATTTAATGTATGCGTTTTAGAAATGGTTTAAGGCTGGAAAGTCAGTCCTTCTCGCTTTCCAGCCTTACAGTTTGTTTCTATTGGCGTTGACGAACTACTTCAAACAAACATATCCCGGTGGCGACCGAAACATTTAAGCTCGAAACCCCGCCCGCCATTGGCAGTTTAATCAACTGATCACAATGTTCACGGGTTAAGCGGCGTAACCCTTTGCCTTCCGCGCCCATCGCCAGTGCTATGCCGCCTTCTAATTTACAGTCATAGAGGCTTTGCGTGGCTTCACCCGCCGTACCATAAATCCAGATACCTTTGTCCTGTAATGAACGCATCGCCCGTGCCAGATTGGTGACATGAATCAAAGGAACAGACTCTGCTGCTCCACAGGCGACCTTGCGCACCACTGGGGTTAAGCTTGCTGAATTATCTTTAGGGATAATCACTGCGTGCACACCCGCCGCATCGGCACTGCGCAGACATGCGCCGAGGTTATGCGGATCCGTTACTCCGTCTAAAATAAGTAAAAAAGGCGCTACCGCTAAACTCTCCAGTAAAGCGTCTAAATCATTATCGGTTAATACCTTGGCCGTTTTAACCCGGGCGATAATGCCCTGGTGCTGCTCACCTTCGGATTTGTCGTCCATTGCTTTGCGGTGCATTAATTGAACGGAGATACCCCATTCATTTAATTTAGCGAGGATATTATTAAGACGCTCATCCTCACGTCCTTTTAATGCATAAACTTCAATAAAACGTTCCGGTTGTTTCTCTAATAAGGCATCCACTGCATGGATGCCATAAAGTAATTCACTTTTGCTCATGTTTTTCTCTAATTCTATTTGTTGATTGTATTTTTCAGCTTCAATTTTTAGCTATCTGTTTTTTTTGCCTGGTTACGGCTGCGCTGCGCGCGATCGGTTTTTTTGGCTGTTGAAGTTGTTTTTTTTGTTTTTGATGATGCTGTATTTTTTTCGCCCTGTTTGATAGGTCTTTTCCTTTTGGGCTTGTTGGCTTTTTTTGCCGGCTCAGTGCTGTCTTTAGCAACAGCTTGGTCGCTTGTTTTAGCTTTATCCTTTGAGCTACCTTTACTTGCCGATTTTTTACGCGTGCGCTTGTCTATCGGGCGATCATTTTCACCTTTAGTACGTTGAGGGCGTTTACGCTGTCCCGCTTCCGCTTGATTGGCTAATTCAAAATCGATTTTTTTATCGTCTAAATTAACCGATAAAACTTTCACTTCTAATACATCACCTATCCTAAAGGTGCGTCCCGTACGCTCACCCTTAAGGGTTTGTTTGCCTGCATCAAAGATATAATAATCAGAGAGTAAGCTGGTCACATGGACCAAACCGTCGATATGGATATCATTTAAGCGCACAAAGAAACCAAAGTTGGTCACGGCGGCAATAGTACCGACCATGACATCACCGACATGATCCTGCATATATTCACATTTCAAGGCATCAGCTACATCACGAGTGGCATCATCGGCGCGGCGTTCCGTCATTGAACAATGTTCGCCTAGGGCGCCCATCTCTTCATGTTGATAATGATATCCACCGGTATTGGTCCATTTAGATTTCAACTGACCCTTTTCCTGATGTGCAATTATATATTTAATCGCTCGGTGCAGAATCAAGTCCGGGTAACGACGAATAGGTGAGGTGAAGTGAGAGTACTCTTCTAAAGCCAGGCCGAAGTGGCCTAGATTTTCATCCTGATAAACGGCTTGTTTCATCGAGCGTAACAGCATGGTTTGCAGTAATTCTTGATCTTCCCGCCCTGCAAATTTCTCCGCTAAATCAGCATAATCACGCGGCGCAGGTTTTTCCCCGCCACCCAGACTTAAGCCCAGCTCGGCCAAAAATGAACGGAAGTTAACCAGCTTTTCGTCACTGGGTGTTTCATGAACCCGGTATAGCGCAGCAGCATCTGCCTTGCCAATTAAACGTGCCGAGGCAACGTTGGCCTGAATCATACATTCTTCAATGATCTTGTGCGCATCGTTACGCACTAAGGGCACGATAGACTCAATTTTGCGGTTTTCATTAAACAGAAAACGTACTTCAAGTGTTTCAAACTCCATGCCGCCACGGATATGGCGTGCTTTCTTGAAGGCTTTATAAAGGTTCTCTAACTCTTCGAGGTGAGGCACTAAGGGGTTGTATAGATCGCGCAGTACCTGATCACCTTGTAAAATAGCGGCTACTTTAGTGTAGGTAAATCGCGCATGGGAATTCATCACAGCTTCATAGAATTTGTAATCTTTCAGCAGGCCGTCTTTAGAAATAACCATTTCACTGACCATGCATAAACGATCCACCTGCGGATTTAAAGAACATAATCCGTTGGATAATATTTCCGGTAACATAGGCACAACCTGGTCTGGGAAATAGACCGAATTACCACGATTAATCGCCTCTTTATCTAACAGCGTACCGGGTCGAACGTAATAGCTTACGTCTGCAATGGCCACCCACAGACGCCAGCCGCCACCGGCTTCAGGTTGGCAGAAAACCGCATCATCAAAATCGCGTGCATCTTCACCATCTATTGTTACCAGGGGTAATTTACGTAAATCTACGCGGCCCTGGATCGCAGCTTCCGGGACAAACTCGCTAAAGGCCTCTAGTTCTTTATCTAAACCTTCAGGCCATTGATGCGGGATATCATAGGTACGCAGTGCAATTTCAACTTCCATACCGGGTTCCATATCTTGACCCAGTACTTCAGTGATTTTACCTTTTGCGGTCAAACGCGGTTTTGGACGCTGGGTAACTTCCACCACCACGATTTGTCCGTGGCGCGCGCCGAGACTGTTATCTTTACTGATTAGAATCTCTTGATTGATGCGCGAATCATCGGGCACCACCATGGCAATATCATCTTCGACAAAATAACGGCCAACAATAGCTTCTTTACGAGCTTCCAGTAAACGGACAAAACGTGCTTCGGTGCGGCCTCTTGCATCAACGTTAACCGGTTGGGCAAGAATTTTGTCCCCGTGAAATAATAAACGCATTTGATGTGCGGGTAAAAAAAGATCGGCACTATCATCTTCAGTTTTCAAAAAACCAAAGCCATCTTTGTGGCCAATCACTTTACCTTTAACAAGGTTTAATTTGTCCGGCAGGGCATAAGTCGCATTACGGCACCAGACTAATTGTCCATCACGCTCCATTGCCTTTAAGCGACGACGTAAGCCCTCAGCCTCCTCTTCACCGCTTAAAGAGAAAGCGCTAAAGAGGGCATCTCGGCTGATTGGTTTGGCTTGTTTTTCTAAATATTCTAAAATAAATTCACGACTTGGCACTGGATGCTCGTAAGTTTGCGCTTCGCGATCTAGGAAGGGGTCTTGGATCATAATTGAAGACTCTATTTATGGGTAAATTACTGAAAGTATATCTGAAAATACACAAAGCATCTGATTAAAGTTCCCTCAAGAGGTTATTTACAATAAAAAACACTAAAAAAAACCAAAACTCACAAAAAACACTAGACAGACAGAGGCACAATCAGTAGTATTCGCGCCACGCTAAAGACATGAGCACCCGTAGCTCAGCTGGATAGAGCGTTGCCCTCCGGAGGCAAAGGTCACAGGTTCGAATCTTGTCGGGTGCACCATCTTTCGGTAGGTAAGTGAATAGCGTAATAAGTTTTAGTGGCGGATGTAGCTCAGTTGGTAGAGCCCCGGATTGTGATTCCGGTTGTCGCGGGTTCAATCCCCGTCATTCGCCCCATCTTTATCAGATATAAAACTAGATTCTCGGTGATTAGCGCAGCTTGGTAGCGCACCTGGTTTGGGACCAGGGGGTCAAAGGTTCGAATCCTTTATCACCGACCACATTTAGAAAAGCCCTAACATTGCAAAGTGTTACGGGCTTTTTGCTTTCTACTGATCTCTAAGGTGATTAGCTCAGCTTGGTAGCGCACCTACAGTGTCTGGAAAAGAGCTGGACCC
>DATBNI010000094.1:0-2973 GCA_036554425.1 Psychromonas sp. | reverse complement strand
GGTTAAATAAAATGCAGGCTAAATACCAGGATAAAGGGCTGGTGATTATTGCCGTCAATCTAGATCGAGATGTAAATAAAGCTTATCAGTTTACTGAAACCTTTCCCGCTTCTTTCCTGCTGTACTCTGATCCTAAAGGTATTTTAGCGCAAAAATATAAAATTACGGCTATGCCGAGCTCCTATCTGTTTTCCGCTAAGGGTGAACTGGCCGATCAGCACCTCGGCTTTAAACAAAGTGAGATTGCCCGCTATGAAGCAAATATTGTCAAATTATTAGCTCAACTCAGCAGCGACAACTGAAACAGGGCGAACCGGTTACTTTTCTATCGATCAGCTGCGCGCAATGACAGTGGTGGCAGAAATAATACCCATTCCACCTGGTATTAGCGCCGTTCACAGCTAGTGCAACCGCGACAGGCTGAGCGTGTTTTTTTATCTAAACGTCCGCGTTGAATTTTGCAGTAAGCATTTTTTAACGCCCGACGGCCCGAAAACCAGTCATCAGCCTGACCCAGAATCAAATTACCATTAAAACGTTTAAACAGCTGGTCACGGTATTGTTCGACAAAACTGAGATCAAATCCTATTTCAAAATAGACTAAAGCTTCCTCAATAGTAGAAAATTGCTTCAGTTTTTGCTGCAGGCTATTGTCGCTTTTGTTTTTTTTCACAAATAATAACTCACCAAATAGAAAGATATGCTAACCACTACAAGCCGAGCATTAATAGGCTAAATGTGACTTTTCAAGGCTCGGCTATTAATACTCAGTTTGTTTTTTTAGCAGCAAATTGTTAAAGTTTCAAGGCCTGTTTTAAGACAGTTAAAAAGCTTTCAATGTCTTTCCGGCTAATACCCAAATGGGTCACTAAACGAACCGGGTTTCCGGTGCTCAATAATATACCCTGCTCTTTTAAAGTATCCTGTAATTGCTGTTGATCGATAGCCGGATCAAATTTGGCAAAAACCATATTGGTTTGCACCAAGGACGGGTTGACGGTAAAACCTTCGAGTAATGATAACTGCTGAGCAAGATAACGCGCATTAGCATGATCTTCTGCTAAACGTGTGACATTCTCGGTTAAGGCATACTTACCTGCCGCCGCCAAAAAACCAACCTGACGCATGCCGCCTCCTAACACTTTACGCCAGCGACGCGCTTTTGCGATTAATTTCTGATCACCTAACAATAGCGATCCGATGGGAGCCCCTAAACCTTTTGATAAACAGATGCTCATTGAATCAAAATATTGACTGATTTCTTTAATATCCACATCTAATGCAACGGCTGCGTTGTATACCCGTGCCCCGTCAAGGTGAAGCTGCAATCCATGCTGGTTAACGAATGCGCGAGCCTGCTGCAAGTAAGAGAGTGAAAGCACTTTGCCATTGATAGTATTTTCAATACTTAACAAAGTCGTACGGGCAAAATGCGGATCGACAGGTTTAATGGCCGAGCTGAGCTTTGCAAATGAGAGAGAGCCGTCGTTTTCGTTTTCGATTGGCTGCGGTTGAATAGATCCTAATACCGCTGCACCACCTCCTTCAAATTTATAATTATGTGCCTGCTGACCGCAAAGGTATTCATCTCCCCGTTCACAGTGTGACATCAATGCCAATAGGTTTGCCTGCGTACCCGAACTGCAGAAAATGGCGGCTTCGAAACCATGGCGTTGTGCAGCCCATTGTTCTAAATCATTGACGCTTGGATCGTCACCGTAAACGTCATCACCAAGGGGGGCATGGATCATTGCCTGCACCATAGCGGGCGATGGAAGGGTGACCGTATCAGAACGAAAATCAATCATTGGCTGTTTATCTCCTTTTGTTTGGATTTTATAGCGGGGCCTGACAAGAAAGCGATGTTCACTTCAACTTCAGTCTTTTGGCTAAACGATGCAGGTTACCCGTATCGATTTGTAACTGCCTTGCGGCCGCCGCCCAATTCTGGTTATTCTCCTGGTATGCTTGTTCGAGCATGGTTATTTGTAACGAATCAGTCGCTTCACGCAGGCCCTGGCGCAAGTTTATCTGCAAATGGGCTGCGTTATTTTCCTTGTTTTCATTATTTTGAGCAGATTTATCTGCGCTCTGCTGGTTAATAATAAAGTGTTCAGCCTGGAGAACAAGATAGGGGCTTTGGGATTGTGATTTTGCAATAACAGCGGCGCGGTTTATGGCGTGCTCTAATTCCCGAATATTACCCGGCCAAGGGTAGTGTAAAAAATTGTGGATCACCTCGGGACTGATACTGATATTGGTTATCCCCAGTTTGTTTTTAGATTTTTCAGCAAAAAAACCCGCCAACAATATCACGTCCTTAGCACGCTCCCGCAGGGGGGGAACGTGGATCGGAAAAACACTGAGTCTATGGTATAGATCGGCACGAAAACGGCCCGCTTTAACTTCTTCATGCAGAGCGCGATTAGTTGCGGCAACAATACGCGTATTCACCTTAAGACTGCGGTCATCGCCGACACGTTGTAAATCACCATATTGCAGAACGCGTAATAACTTTGCCTGTAACGACAGGGGCAATTCACCCACTTCATCAAGAAAAAGCGTGCCGTTATCGGCGAGTTCAAATTTTCCCTGGCGATGGCTTATCGCGCCTGTAAATGCGCCTTTTACATGGCCAAATAATTCACTTTCCGCCACACTTTCAGGCAAAGCCGCACAGTTAAGGTAAACCAGGGTTTGTTCATTACGTAAAGATTGCGCATGCAGAGAAGCGGCCACTAATTCTTTACCGACGCCCGTTTCACCGGTGATCAGTACCGATAGATCCGTATTAGCAACGGCTTTTATTTGCGCCTGCAGCTCGGTCATGACTGCCGAGTTACCAATCATTTCAATGCTGTTTTTTTTGTCCGGGTTATTTAACAGTCGTGACTGCGGGATAACGCCAATTTGATTTTCTAACTTTTGTATTAACAGTGAAGTATACAAACTGGCCGCCGCGAGTGCACTGAT
>DATBNI010000060.1:0-3014 GCA_036554425.1 Psychromonas sp. | reverse complement strand
CATTAATCTTCCTTAATTAAAACTTCCGAATTGTCTTTGATATAACCAAGATGGGGTACTCCCCTTTTTGCTACCATGAAATACTGGAGGCAGGTGGGAATATGGCCGACTTTTCAGGTAATACTGAAAATCTTCAATGCTACAAAGAATCTGCATGGATGCCAAAATTCTGGAATATTGACGCATTGGGGTGGAGTGGAAATCCGATCCTTTATGCTCGGCCACCTGAACGGAATATCAACCAAACGGTATGGCCTGCATCTAATTCTATTGATGGTATTTTTTCCCATGAATTGAATCATAACTTTGATTTTGGTCCGTGGCTTTTTGGGCGCCACATGAATAGTTTAATTGAGACTCACGCATTAGTCAGCATGAATTTTAATCGATCAGAGGTCTCTGCGGATCAATGGTATCAACAGGAGAGGGAGCTTTTTGATGAAAAAATTCGTGAAGGTTGCTTGATCCCGGATGCATTGACTTCAAAACTCTTACAATTTAGTGAGCGTCATGGATGGAGTGCACTCAAGCGGGTGATGCATAAGTCACAGACATCATATTCGAATCCCTGGCCACACACACCTTATGAGCAATACTTGCGCTGGTGGGAAGAGTTAAAAATTGAAACCGGATATGATGGATGGCTTACTTTACACACTTTAAGTGAACGCGCAGAAATTATTGAAATGTTTAAGCGTTTACAGCCCTTTAGTTTAAAAAACCCTGCTACACTAAGCGACGTCGATAGTCAATTATTACTCAGCCACGCAGAGTTTTCCGAGCCAGAAACGGTGGGTTGGGATAGGCTATGGAGAAATTCTATAGCTGGTTGTCGTTTGCAAACTCGAAACGAAACGTACGCCTCTGGAATATATGCACATGCTCCTTCACGAGTGGTATTCAATCTCGAAGGTAAATGGAAAACTTTTACCACGTTTGTGGGTATAGCTCGTGGACGCGAGGAGGGTTCTGTAGTGGCGATTATAAAGGGTGATGGGAATGAGGTCTATCGTACCCTTGTTGATTATCAATCTGAAAAAAATATAACTGTAGATGTCGAAGATGTGAAAATTCTGGAACTTATTTATGAGCCCAACGGCAGTGCCAACAACGACTGGAGTATGTGGCTCGAACCGAGGATCATTCGTTAAATGTCTGACCCCATCGATTCAAGCGCGTATCAAGGCCGGCAGCTGGAATAATGGCAGTACGACGCACGAATGAGGCCATGAGCAGGCTCTTTTACCGGGCTGTGGGGATAGCGCTGAAAGCGCGGTGGGCAAGAATAATGCACCTTGTTCGTGTCAAAAATACCTTTGTTTTGCGCATTTTAGGCAGGTGTTTGATTTGTTAGCCATATACACGCATATGGTGGTGTATAAGAGTCATCTTCTTGTAAATAATCGATCCTGACCCTATCGGTCACTGTAAATTAAGATCTGAACGAGCGGTTTGGGTTGCTGATGGATGGCGGGAGGCAGGATATATTTCTGGCCAATGTTGAGTAGACAACGTAACATCCGCGGTCTTTATTTTTAACGTATTAGCAATACGCCGTGCATGCTCTGGTATGTATTTTCCAGCATTGATATGTTGAGTTTCTATTTTTGAGGGTTGTCTTATATGGATGGTAACTTTATCTGGATTATCATCTTGATTTTCATCAGCTCCTTTTTTGCAATTTCTGAAATTTCACTGGCGGCGGCGCGACAAATTAAGCTGAATATATTGGTCGATGACGGCAATGAGAAAGCGAAGTTAGTGCTTGGTTTGCAGGCAAATTCGGGCGCCTTTTTTGCGGCCATTCAAATTGCCATGAATGCCATAGCAATTCTGGGCGGAATTATTGGCGAGAGCGCTTTTACGCCCCATTTAAAGCAGATCATCTCCTACGTTTATACAGGTGTGTTTCTGCACCAAATAAGCTTCACTTTATCCTTTTTACTGGTGACGAGTTTATTTATCCTCTTTGCCGATTTAATACCCAAGCGCATTGGTATGGCCCTGCCGGAAAAAATTGCCCTGCGCGTTGTAAAGCCCATGCTGATATGCGTGAAAATATTAAAGCCATTTGTAATGTTGTTTAACGGGCTGTCTAACGCAATTTTAAAGTTGTTCGGAATTCCAACCGAACGCGTAGAAGTGGTTACCGCGCAAGAGATTGTTGCGATGATGGATGCCGGTGCCGCAAACGGCTCCATTCAATCGCAAGAATATAAGTTGATTGGAAATGTTTTTGAATTAGAAAGCCGCAGCCTAACATCAGTAATGTGTGTGCGAGACGATATTGTCTTTTTAAATGAAGGTGACACCCATCTAGATATCAGCGATAAAATTGTCCAGCATCCCCATAATTTCTATCTTGTTTGCGATAATGGTTTGGATCAAGTTCTGGGGTTGGTTGAATCTAAAGATTTATTGAAGCAAGTGCTGGCTGGAGAGCAAGCGACATTGAAGGCGGAGATTATTGATAGGGAAATATTCTATCTGCCAGACTCTTTGAGCTTGTCAGAAGCGTTAGAGGCCTTTAAGTGTCATACCCAGCCTATTGCAGTGGTGCTCAACGAATACTCGTTGGTGGTAGGTCTGGTTACCATTAAAGATGTAATGAGCATTGTAGTCGACGGATTTCCAACCACTCTTGCGGAGCAGTTAATTGTGAAGCGTAGCGATACCTCATGGTTGATCGACGGCTCAGCCTCGATTATCGATGTAGGTCGTTGTTTGTCCATAAAGAAGTTTCCTGATTCGGAAAACTACGAAACTCTAGCAGGATTTATCATGTACAAACTTAAAAAGCTCCCCAAGCTTACAGATTATTTGTTGTTTAAGGGTTATCGCTTTGAGGTTGTCGATATGGATAAATTAAAAATTACCAAACTGCTTGTGTCGAAAATTGAAATTTAGTCTCGCTGCGACTCAGGTTAGGCCAATTTGGATTCAAATAACAATTAATATTATTATTTAAGAAAGGAATGATGATGAGGTTCATGTCTTGAATTGTGAATTTAATG
>DATBNI010000045.1:0-1564 GCA_036554425.1 Psychromonas sp. | reverse complement strand
CATTAATGTGCATATTGCAGGGCGTGACCATACTCCAGGTTGATGCAATGCCCACCTGCGGCTTTTTAAAATCATCATCTCCAAAGCCGACGGCCCGCAACATAGACCGACTCGGTGCTTGTGCTGATCCGTCTACAATCTTTTTTGAATATTTGCGGGTATCTTCTTTGCTCATGATGCATCCATATTTTGTTAGTGATTAGCGTGTAGCTGAAAAAGTAGGTGTTGATAATAGTAAAGTAAACATGCCAAGTTGTTCCTATAATAGAATTGATCGGCTTGTTATACAATCTAAGCCAATGAAATGATGTTAGTTATGTAAGCGAGCTGTGAATCAAGCGCGCGAAAAATAGACCTTAACATCCGATACTTTTACGTTACCATATGCACAAGATAGCGTTAACATAGCGATGTCAAACATTAATGGGAGCAAAAATGCGTATTTGCGGCGTAGAAATTAAAGGTACAGAAGCTGTGATCAGCATATTGGACTATCGTGATGGACTGTTTACCATTCCCGAATGTCGTGCAAGAAAAATAGAGTTTAGTAAGCAAAATAGAAGTTCTGATTTGGCTTATTTTCAGCGTTCTTTTGCCAAACTCATGAGCGATTATAAAGTCGAGCAAGTAATTATTAAAGAGCGACCTCTGAGCGGAAAGTTTTCAGGTGGCGGGCTGGGTTTTAAAATGGAAGCTGCTTTGCAGTTAATCACCGACCTAGACGTACAAACCATGAGTGCAAACGCTTTAAAGGCCATTATAAAACGCAATCCCGTTGCCGTGGACTTTGCAGAAACAGGTTTAAAAATATTTCAAGAACAGGCATTTATTGTGGCGTATGCCGCTCACATGCAAATGCTTTATCCGAAGGGCGAAGAGTAGGCGATGCTAACGCGTTTTGTTAGAACAAAAAAAGAGGCCAGTTCGTAGTAACGCATGGCCCCTTTTTGATTGATGGTTTACATACAATTAAGCGCAACATCCGCTTAAAGTATCACATTCTTATTGGCGAACGAACGCACAAAATGCTTTAAGGTTTTTTCATTGCAGTATACCGGCTCTCCTAATGCACCATACTTTTTACGAGCCTCCTTTTCACCCAACACCACCGCGTCCACGCATAGTTGAGATGCTTCGTTTTCGGCAACGAGTTTAAACATTTTTTCTGCCTTGTCCTTATCAGAGCCTTGAGCTTGCGTATTTTCGGCATACTTATCGGCAAAATCTCTTATGCTCATGCCATTGCAGATCAGAGGTGGCTCGTGAGCCATAATTGAGGGCTCATTTGATGCTATAAAGCTAAGCGCGCTGTCTAAGCCTTGTGTCGCCGCAACATAACAAGCATAGGTTTCGACCTTGTCGTTTTTAGGTTTTAGTACAATGTCTTTTGTTTGTGCATTTAGCGAAGCGCTAAAGCAAGATGCTGTGATTGAGACAGCAACAACCGTTGATAATATTTTCATAACTCACCTTTATAAAATGTAATTTAATTAGAATTGCTGTGCGTGCTGTTTATATTATCGCCAATGAAACGCAAATTTAAAGCATATTCTGTAATTTAATT
>DATBNI010000619.1:0-9600 GCA_036554425.1 Psychromonas sp. | reverse complement strand
GAAACACCTCTTTAAAAAAGATTCAAGTCGGTTTATTAAAGAATATGCAAAAAAATATCCGCAGTCTGCCGAGTTTTTAAACAGTGATATTTTTCAGAAAATAGCCCCTGATGTGCAGGATTTTGCAACCAAATATGCCGCAGACAGTGGTGAGCTTGCGAGCTGTAATTAAACCCCAAAATTAGTTATTTAGTTGAAATTTTTGAAAATAGATTGTTTATAGCAACAGCATAGTTGCCTGACATATTTTTAATAAGACAAGGAATAAATACTATGAATAATAAATTAACAGTGATTGCAGCCTCCTTATTAGTCGCTTTTTCTTCCCCCCTTTTTGCCGATCAGTCAGAGGATATCGCAGACTTAAAAGAACAAGTCCGGGAATTACAGAAAAAGGCGGGCGGAAGCAATTTAAAATTTAATGCTGATTACCGCGTTACGATGGACAATATTGAATATAAGATGGCTGATGGGACAACGGCTAAAAACGACGGGCTGCTCGCTAACCGTTTAGAGATTGGTATGGGTTACCAACCCTTTGATAATCTGGTTTTCCACGGTTTACTTTCATATAATAAAGCCTTTGGTGAAACACTCTCTAACCCGGGAAACCCAGGCATGGGAAATTTTGATTGGGTTACCAATGAAAATCTCGGTGATAATAGTCTGAAGGTAAAAGAAGTCTATATGTTATATCTTGGGGATCAGTTTTTTGGTAACGAGCAGATTCCCTGGACAGCAAGTCTGGGCCGCCGCCCTTCTACCAATGGTTTTCTCGCCAATAACCGCGAAGGTTATGACGCAGCAAAATCACCGCTTGGGCATTCTATCAACGTTGAATTTGATGGATTAAGTATTAGTGCCAAACTGGATCAGATAACCGGTGTGAGTGGTATGTCTGCTAAAATCTGTGCAGGGCGGGGTTTAAGTGCATCTGCGACACCAAGATTTTCCAGCACAGGCGCGGATTATACGGATACCGGTGCAATGGATAATATCGACATGATAGGGCTGATTTTCACGCCTTATAATAACGGTCAATATGACATTAAAGCGCAGTATTACTACTCTAATAACCTGATTGATATGGGGTATGATGAGTCATATAATCCAACGGGTTTTGAGCAACTGGGGGATTTGCAAAACTTAACACTGTCAATGCAGGTTAACGGCGTAGGGGAATTTATTAATGATTTCCTGGATGATACTGTCTTGTTTGCTTCTGTTTCAGCCTCACAAACCAGTCCGGATGGCGGTGTAACTGCTGGCGGCAATCAGGGTATGTTAGGCTCTCAAGATAACGAAACAGGTTACTCCTATTGGGTAGGCGCGACCTTCCCGGCTTTTTTTGAGGGAGATCGTTTTGGTCTGGAGTACAACCACGGTTCTAAATATTGGCGCTCATTCACTTACGGTGAAGATACCTTAATCGGCTCAAAAATAGCGGCACGTGGTGATGCTTATGAAGCTTATTACAACTTACCCATCATAGGTGAGTCATTATACTTCCAGCTTCGTTATACCTACATTAGCTATGATTATTCAGGCAGTAACGGTTTCTTTGGCAATAGTGGTGCACCAATGACCATGACGGAGGCGAATGCTATGGGTATGGGAGGCATGGTTGCAGAAAGCGCTCAGGATATACGGGCGATGATCCGTTATAACTACTAGGCTCAGTTATAAAACGGCATCAGTAAAGCTGTAACATTAAGGCATAAACAAACTTTTGTAAAAACGTTGTTTATGCCTTTTTATTGATAAGGACAGGCTGTATTAAATGATAAAAAATTATCGGATTTGCTATTACATAGATAAATAAAAGTATTTTTTAGCGTTGACCTGCACGCTTAGTCAAACATCTTGTCACCAGCCTGATCAATGAACATTTTACATTTTAACAAGGTTAATTTAGCGGTTTCATCAGCACTGGCATGACAATCGGAACGGATAAACTGATGCTGCTTAAGGGTTTCACCTTCCCTCTTTTCTATCAGGGCGGCAACGCGAAATTGCCCATTATCTTTCATTGGTTGCGGCGTAATAATAAAGCCTTTGTACTCAAGCGTTGGATAAAGCGCGGCAGAAGCCGGTTTGCCGTTAATTAATTGTGCTATTTGTTTAAAAAACCCCATTTTATACCCTTATTTTTGTCTCAAACTGAGACTTTATATTGTTATCATATCAAGCGTTTCCGCATTAAGCCGTTGCATTGCTCAAAGCTTATTTCAATTAGTTCAGCTCTGCTAATAAAAACTTCAATAAACTATTACATATTTTCTTCACGCTCGGTAATACATTCGTAGGATCCCATTTCGAACGCCCGGCAAATCCACGGGCGCTGTTCGTAAATACTGCACATCAGGGTATTACGATCCAATGCGGCACACCAGCCGTCTTCTAAGCGATGCATAGTTTCACTGCCCCACTCGTCTCGCGCAATATACTCTTCCGGCACGCCGGTATCCGAAATGATCATCACTTCAAGCCGGCAACAGCAAGCCTGGCAATTACTGCAACTTATGCCGACTGGCGCGAGGTTTGTAACTTCGATCTTGCTCATAAACAGACACTCTTATTTCAATGGCCGACAGAGTAACGGAAACCGACTCGTATATCGACATGCAAATACTTTACTTATCCTTCTACGCAACCGATAAATGCACTGATTAACGCTTCGTTTACCCGTGTTTTATAACAGCAGATGCCTAAATCAAAAGACTGCAGCCGTACCGGAATAGGAAGATTCTGCACCCGATCCCGTACCGGGCTGTTTTCAACCACCACATCGGGAGCAATACCCACACCACAACCCAATGCGACCATACTGACCAAGGCTTCATGCCCGGCCACTGCGGCATACATTTGTGGTTTACCCACTTTTAAGAGGCGATACCAATTATCAAAACGACGCCGAATAGCGCCATGCTCAGGTAAAATAAAGGTAATATTTTTCCAGTCTATTTTAGCTTGATTAACCTGCTGCGTTACCGCACAGGGGATGGTTGGCGCAATAATAGAGAGAGGGATTTCAGCCAGTTTTATAAAGTGCAGCCGTGCCGATAGATTATCCGGATGCGCAGTGATAGCAAAATCAACCTGCTCACCTAAGACCTGATCAATTGCCCGTTCACTGTCCCCTGTGCTGAGTTTAATTTCAACCTTAGGATATAAGCGTCGAAAACGTTCCAGAATGGGCGGCAAATGGCTATAGACAGCAGTCACTGAACAATACAGATTGATCTGCCCTTCCAACTCACTTTTGCTCTGATTGATGGAGCGTTTTAATAACAGCCATTGTTCAATCTGCTGCATTGCATAATGTTTAAACAGGCGTCCTGCTTCGGTTAACACCACCGAGCGATTATCGCGAATAAACAGGGCGACACTTAATTCCTCTTCAATACGCTGGATATTGCGGCTCAGGGTTGATGGGCTTACGTGCATCGCCTGTGCCGTTTTAGAAAAATGCAGACTGCCCGCCAGATGCATAAAAAGCTGCAGGGATTTAATATCCATTTAATGGCTATTTTGTTCTGTTATAACAGGAAGATCATCTCTGCTTCCCCATTCAGCCCATGACCCATCATAAACACCAATCTTTTCATAACCTGCGAGGCTCGCAGCCAGTGCTAAAATACAGGCCGTCACCCCCGAACCGCAGGTAAAGATTACCCCTTTATCTTTTCCTGAAATAGCCTCAAAAATTAATGCCAGTTGATAAGCATCTTTCATCTTATTATTTTCAAGAACGCTGCTTGAGGGTAAGTTTCGCGCATTAGGCATATGTCCTAACCGTATTCCGGCTCTTGGATCTGCTTGTTGTCCCAAAAAGCGAGCAGATGGGCGGGCATCAATAATACTCTGCAGAGAACTGCTGGATGCCTGCAGTACATCCTGTGCAGTGCAAATCAACTCCTCTTGATAGTTTGCGATAAAATCACCTTTTACAGCAGCTTGGGTAATATCGCCGCTTTCAGTGGGTAAGGATTTTTCTAACCAGGCAGGAAAACCGCTATCCAATACCGCAACATTGTCAAATCCCATGGTTTTAAACATCCACCAGACGCGCGGGCTCGAAAATATCCCCAGGGTATCGTAAACCACAATCGCGCTGCTTTGGTTGATACCCAGCTTTTGTACGGATGCTTGAAAGTCCGATTCGCTCGGCATCATATGCGGCAGTGTACTGCCCGAGTGACAAATTTCACGGTTAAAATCAAAAAACAGCGCACCGGGTATGCGCTGTTTAAGGTATTCTAATTTGCCATCACGCTTAACACTGGGCATGTGCCAGCTGCCGTCCAGGACAACCAGATCAGGATGATCAAGGTGGTTTTCTAACCAGTTTATGGTAACTAATGAATCTGGTACTTTTAACGCTGGCATAATAATTCCTTATACGAAAGGGTGTCTGCGAGTTCAAAATCAGAACGCTAATAACGGCTTATTTATGGACAAATCATAACATTAATCTATTAATGCTGCTTCAATGCTATGTTTCATTATCTGCAACACAGTATTGTAAATATATCATTTTGTGCAATATAAGTTATAGGCTATAGTGCATATCGAAAATTAAAAGCAATGATAACAATTTATTTTATCAGCTTTAATCCCTATCAACTATTTGGAGTGTCATGCAATGGCTAACTATTTTAATACCCTTCCTCTACGTGAAAAGCTAAATCAACTGGGTCAATGTCGTTTTATGGATCGCAGTGAATTCACTGACGGTTGTGAAGCTTTAAAAGGTAAAAAAGTAGTCATTATTGGCTGTGGTGCACAGGGTTTAAACCAGGGTTTAAACATGCGCGATTCCGGTCTTGACGTTTCTTACACGCTGCGTGCGCAAGCCATTGCAGAAAAACGCCAATCATGGAAAAATGCCACTGAAAACGGCTTTACTGTCGGCACCTACGAAGAGCTTATTCCTGAAGCCGACCTTTTATGTAACCTGACACCAGACAAGCAGCACACTGCTGTTGTTGGCGCTGTCATGCCGTTAATGAAAGCAGGCGCGACACTTGCCTACTCTCATGGTTTTAACATCGTTGAAGAAGGTATGCAGGTCCGTGAAGATATAACCGTTATTATGTGTGCGCCTAAATGTCCTGGTTCTGAAGTGCGCGAAGAATACAAACGTGGTTTTGGTGTTCCAACACTGATCGCTGTTCACCCGGCAAACGACCCGCAAGGTCACGGTTTGACTTGGGCTAAAGCCTACGCAAGTGCAACGGGCGGCGATCGCGCCGGTGTGCTTATGTCATCATTTGTGGCAGAAGTTAAATCTGACCTGATGGGTGAGCAAACTATCCTTTGCGGTATGTTACAAACCGGTGCAATTCTTGGTTATGACAAAATGGTTGCCGATGGCATTGAGCCAGCATATGCATCAAAACTGATTCAATACGGTTGGGAAACTGTGACCGAAGGCATGAAATACGGCGGCATCACTAATATGATGGACCGTTTATCAAATCCGGCTAAAATCAAAGCCTTTGATATGTCTTTAGAGCTGAAAGAAATTTTACGTCCGCTATTTAACAAGCACATGGATGACATCATTGAGGGTGAATTCTCCCGCACTATGATGGAAGACTGGGCGAACGATGACGTTAACCTACTAAAATGGCGCGCAGCAACGGCTGAAACTGGTTTTGAAAAACAACCGGCAGGCGACATGAAGATTGATGAGCAGGACTTCTACGACAACGGTATTTTCCTTGTTGCTATGATTAAAGCGGGTGTTGAGCTGGCCTTTGAAGCAATGACAGCTTCCGGCATCATTGCTGACTCTGCTTATTACGAATCGCTGCATGAAACACCGCTTATCGCCAACACCATAGCACGTAAAAAACTTTACGAAATGAACGTCGTTATCTCAGACACGGCAGAATACGGTTGTTACCTGTTTGATCATGCAGCTAAACCATTACTGACTGATTTTGTTAAAGCATTAAACCCTGAAATGCTGGGTAAACCTTTAACTGTGAAAACTAACTCTGTTGATAATGCGCGCCTAATCGAAGTTAACGAAGCAATTCGCTCTCACCCTGTAGAAATCGTTGGTAAAAAACTACGCGGTTATATGACAGAGATGAAAACTATAGTCACAGCTTCTTTGTAAGCTTCCTTTAGTTGAGATTGTAAAAGCCAGAATTTAATTCTGGCTTTTTTATATCTTAAAATTATAGGGTTAATGGCAAATCCATTAATTCTCTGTTCAGTTATACGGGTTGAAACACCAGCTAACTGGCCATAGAACGATATTTTAGTCTGGGATTCCATACCTTGTTATTCACCAATTCGTGGCCAGCTAAAGCTGTTAAAATCAAGCCATAGAATTTTGTGGAACTGCTATAAGAGTCAGGCTAGGAATGAAATGGCGTAGTGAATAAGTTTGCAGAGGAGAGACAGCCAAACCACTTGCAAAGTGCTTTGGCTGTAGAGTGCTATTACTTTCTTACCGGTAAAACCCCATAAATAAAAAAGAGTTAAATCTTCGGATAAAAAGCTAAGCTGTTGTTATAAAAAAAGATTAGCTACAATGAGCGTTTGGACAATAACTTCATCACAAAAATAAGCGCGCTAAAAGCGATAAAGGAAGCGATGAAGGAAAGGCTGAGTGAACCGCTAAAGCCAATCACCACAAAACCCACGGCAGAGACACCGGCAACAGATAATGCATAGGGTAACTGGGTAGCCACATGATCTATATGCCTGCAGCGTGCGCCTGTTGAAGAGAGGATAGTTGTATCAGAGATGGGTGAACAGTGATCGCCAAATACAGAGCCCGCGAGTACCGCGCTTAACATAGGTAACATTAAAGTAATTTCTGTCGCCCCTGCCATATCACCGGCAATCGGCAGCATGATACCAAAGGTGCCCCATGAGGTACCGGTAGAAAAGGCCATTGCCCCCGATAAGACAAACATAATGACAGGCAACCAATGCACCCCAATATTACCCTGCACCAATGAAGATAAATAAGCGCCGGTTTTCATATCACCTATCACAGTGCCGATCGCCCAGGCAAAAAACAGAATAATGATAGCACCAAACATAGATCTGGCACCTATCCAGGAGGCTTGAAAAATCAACTTCAAGGCTATTTTATGTTTTAATACGGTGAATAACGAAAACGCGAGTCCCACTAGCGCACCGTAACAAAGAGACATACCCACATCGGTATTTTCAAATGCACCCAGCACTGAAAACGCTTGTTCATTTGCCAGCAACGCCAGATGTCCTGTGTACTGCATAAAAAACAGGGTCGCCGCTATCAAGGCAAAAATCGGTAAAACCAGATCTGATACCTTGCCTTTTTCACTTTCGTCAATGCCAAATTCATCATGCAGATCGACAGCTTGATGATCACCATTCGTTAGCGCACCATTTTTTTCTGCTTCAATTTCATGGCTTTTCATCAAACCGACATCGAGTTTGAACCAAATAACCGCAAACACCATTAACAGGGTAAAGACGGCATAAAAATTCATCGGTATCAGTCTGACGTAAGCCCCTAATGCAGAGTACTCAGTAATACCATGACTTAATAAGATGCCGCCAATAATAGTCATGATGTAAGCACCCCAACTCGAAAGCGGCATTAAGATACACATAGGAGCTGCTGTCGAATCGAGTATATAAGCCAGTTTTGAACGAGAGACATGGAACCTGTCCGTCACCGGCCGTGCAATTGAACCTACTGCCAAACTATTAAAGTAATCATCAATAAAAATAAACACACCTAAAAATGCCGCTAACAGTGATGCGCCACGTTTATCTTTAATATGCTCAAGTGCCCATAAAGCAAAAGCACGCGTGCCGCCTGAAAGCGTTAACAGTGCAGTCATCATCCCCAGCAGTAGCAAGAAGCCCACAATACTCATATTCCAAGTATTGACTCCCCCCTCTTCTATCAAGACACTTTTAACCGTGTCAAGGATATAAACCGCACCCTCTGAAAATGAAAAATCCACCAATAATAACGCACCGAAAACGATACCTAATCCTAAAGAGAGCAAAACACGACGGGTAATAATTGCCAGGCCTAATGCGACCACTGCCGGCATTACCGACAGCGGAGAGGTTGCAAAATCGGTTAAAATCATTAATTTTACCTTTAAATTTTATTTGTATTTATATTTGTGTTTCAAAATGGAAAAGCCCCCTGCTCTTAAAAAGAGAGGAGGCTTGCTTTTTTAATAGACTGATTAACAATCGGTCAATTTTTTACATACATATTAATGAGATAACATTAAGGAGTCAGCCATTGCTTCCAAGTTAGAAGAGCCCATCAAATAAGCATCAATTGCGCGGGATGCTTCACGCCCTTCATTAATACAACGAACGATTAATGATTGTCCTGTGCGCATATCGCCAGCAGCAAAAACACCTTTTTGGCTAGTTGCAAAATCGGATGTTTGAACATTGCCGCGTTCATCCAGTGCAATATTAAGCTGCGCTAAAATACCCGTAGGCTCTGGGTGTAAGAATCCCATGGCTAAAAAGGCTTTAGTACAAGGAATTGAACGAACACTACCTTCAATCTCATTGAAATTAGGACGTTTACCGGGTTCCGCTTTTTCCCACTCTATATCAGCAATGACTAATTCTTTAACCTTGCCGTTTTCATCACCAATAAATTCTTTGGTAAGAATAGACCAATGACGATCCACACCTTCTTCATGCGAACTAGTTGTTTTTAATATCATTGGGTAAGAGGGCCAAGGCATATTAACAGTACGTTTTTCAGGTGGGACTGGCATAATTTCCACCTGCGTAACGCTTGCTGCCCCATGACGATTAGAGGTACCAACACAGTCAGAACCGGTATCACCGCCACCAATAACAACAACATGATCGTCTTTGGCGTGGATCTCTTCGGTCTTAATATCCATGCCGTTAGCACGACGGTTATTTTGAGCCAGGAATTCCATAGCAAAATGAACCCCTTTAAGATCTCGACCCGGGATGGGTAAATCGCGAGGCACAGTTGAACCACCGGTTAATAACACCGCGTCAAACTGCTTATGCAATTCTTTCGCATCAAAATCAACCCCAATGTGCGCATTCACAACCATCTTGATACCGGCAGCTTCCAATACTTCAATTTTACGATCTATAACATCCATGCCGAGCTTAAAGTCAGGGATACCAAAACGCATTAAACCGCCAATTTTCTCGTCTCGCTCATACACAGTAACAGTATGACCAGCACCGTTTAGCTGCTCAGCGGCAGATAAACCCGCTGGCCCGCTGCCCACGATGGCAATGGTTTTGCCAGTACGTGATGTTGGAATTTTGGGTTTAACGTAGCCATTAGCATAAGCTTTTTCGACAATGTTTTTTTCTATACTGCAAATCGTAATGGGATCCTGGTTAATACCAAGAACACATGAAGTCTCACAAGGAGCAGGACATACACGGCCAGTGACTTCAGGAAAGTTATTAGTCGAACTTAGAATATCCCAAGCTTCTGACCAACTTTCACGGTAAACCGCATCATTGAACTCAGGAATATTGTTACCAATCGGACAACCGTCATGACAGAAAGGCACACCACAATCCATACAACGAGAGGCTTGGTCGTTG
>DATBNI010000609.1:0-2712 GCA_036554425.1 Psychromonas sp. | reverse complement strand
TCATCATTCTCTTAGCGTTCGTTGTCGGTGCCCGCTTATAAGATAAAAACTCATCGCTAATTTTATGGTCTAAGAAAAACTTTCTAAGCTCGCCTGCGTTGTCTCTTACTAATTCATACAACTTGCTGTAGTAGTCAGGGTTATCGGTCATAAACGCTTCTAGCGCGTCTTTTCGTTGCCACTGGCTGAATAAAATACAGTAACGGCGGTCATTTGCATCAATTGGTATTGCGTCCTTAAAGTTAGTTAATGCAAAATAATTTGTTGTGTTGATGACTGAACGCGGATCACGACCTTTTTTATGTTCCTCAACGATAGGGTTGCTGATATAAGGTTTTAGGTTGTTCAACACTTCGTACTTGCGAATATTATCGAGTTTAAGTTCTTCAATGAACGTCATGCATTGACCAGTGGCCCAACCGGTGAAATTACTTTCAAGGCTAGTTACATTAAGCATACGCACATTATCGTAACCCATTACAATCTGCATCATTTCAGCAAGTAAACTTTTGCCGTCACCTTGCACACCTTGAAGGACGATTGACCAATTCATTTTTACACCAGGTTGCTGAACATTGTGGGCCAAATAATTAATGACAATCTCGCGCTCTTTATCGTCTGGTAATAAATGCTTAAGATGTTTTAACATCGCTTCAACAGCTTCACCAGCTTCTTTAAGTTTTATCTTAGGTACTTTGTAAGTGTTGATGTAATCAAGACCTGAATGGGTAAAAACTTCATCTGCTGCGGGGAAATACATGCTGTTTTCTACAACGTCAATAATGTCATTTGCATACATAGTCGCTGATTGTTTCTCACCATCACCGTTTAGAGGTGTGTCTCGGTTATGTGCTACATCAAAAGAACGTGGACCACAAACAGCTTTAGTGCTTCTGTTCATGTATTCGCCCGTTGCTGTCATGAACACGTATTCTTCAACATATTCACCGGTGCGAGGATCATCGCGTAAAGCTCGAAGTTCTTTTTTAATAGCTGGTAAGCTTGGTTTATTCCCCATGACTTGTAAATACTTTGCTTGTAAAGATTTAAGCGTAATATCTAGCTCCATGCTATCTAGCTTAACATTAGCAATCTTTTTCATTTGTTCTTTTATATCATCAAGCGTTTCAGCTTCTTCAAGCTTTAGGGTTGATGATTTGATCACAACGTCTTTTCTTCCACCGGCCAAGTCAATGACTGATGCAAATGTTCTAGGGTTAGATAGTTGTTTACGAGCATAGCTTTCCCAACGGCGGCGGTTCGCTTCTTCATCATACTTTTCAGGACAGCGTTGACTAAACGTGTCGAAAAGCTCCCAACCGTCCTCACCTAGTTGGTGCCAAAGCGCCATACCTACTTTTAACCAAGTATTCTGATCTGCTGCGTGTTCATCTGTAAGACATTCAACATATTCGCTTACTTCTTCATAGCTAAGTTCTAATGGTTCAGACGCAACCAAGCTTAAAAGATCATCTTCTTCACTATCAACACCGCTTATTAATGCGCTGATAGCTTCACCAGGTAAGGCGGGCAGTTCGTCTTGTAACGCTTCAATTATTGAGTCATGGAAAGTTAGGTTCTCGTAACCTTCACCGGTGGCAATATATCCTTTACCACTTGATCGGCTATCAAACCCAACAACACCCAATAAATCTGAATCGTTTGGTAGATTAGCATTACTAGGTACTTTAAATGCATAGTGCATACCTCCTTTTAACGTTTTTTGTAATTCCGCTGCATCCCAATCAACCTGACAACCTAAAGCGTCATCAACATCGCTTGTTGTTACACCTTTATACAAATCAATGTCGATAATAAAAACACCATCTGGTATCATTACTCCGATCATAGGTGTTCTCACAGGCCCTTGATACTCTTGCCAGCTAGTGCCTTTCGGTACTGCTGGTTTTTTATTATCTGAAAGTGGGAAAGTTATCATTATTCACCCTCTACTAAATCAACCGCTTTAAATTTACCATCTGTTTGCTTTTCAATCTTAACAGCCATAAGCGCCGGCACTTTACCCGCTGCAAACCACTGGCAAACATAAGCACGACTGACTTTTAATTCTTTGGCTAGTTGGTATTGGCTCCCATAGTGTTCTAGTAATTTTTGCATTTTTTTAATATCTCGTTGTTAAGTAATAGTTGACAGTATAGTTTTTGTTAACTAATATTGCAACTGAATTAAAACACTACAAACCTATAAGGTAGAAATTAAAATGAGCAATACAACCGTACTAGAAAATCTAACCGAGTCACAAATTCAAATCAGCGAAACCTTAACCACATTCTTAAACGATTGGAACAAAGACGCCAATTATCGCGATATGGCAATGAAAGAACAAAACCGTCATTTAGCGCGCATTGCATCTGCTTTAGAAAAACTTGCAGGTGGAACAACATTAAGTGCTCATAATGAAAATTACGAACAAAAGCTAGAAGCTGATAAGCAATCAGCGGAAGAAGTTAAAACCGAAAAGGTTGAGCCTAAGCAAAGCGAAAAGGAATATACGCACGATGAACTTAAAAAGCTTTGTTTAAGTAAGTCGCGTGAAGATTTGGCAAACAAACCTAAGTTAAAAGCTCTATTAAAAGAATACGGCGCGGCTAAAGCTAATGATGTGCCTAACGACAAGTTAGCAGAATTAATTGAACGCATTAACAAAGGAGAGTTTTAATTATGGCTACTTATTCAGACGTTATGATCGAT
>DATBNI010000595.1:0-5460 GCA_036554425.1 Psychromonas sp. | reverse complement strand
GGCTGAAAAGTCTCAAAGCAAATTCGGCGAACTTGGAAATAAACTTGCGGGGATAAAGGGCCCAGTAGGTCAAGCCGTGCAAGGCGTTCAGGGATTAGGTACGGCGTTTAAAGCATTAATGGCCAACCCTATTATCGCTTTAATTACCGCAATAGTGGCGACCTTAACGGGATTGTATAAAGCGTTTGTATCAACAAAGGCGGGGGCAGAATTAGTCCAGCAAGTAATGGACGGCGTAAGCGCAGCGCTTGACGTTTTGCGAGATCGTGTATTGCAATTAGGCGGTGGAATTGCCAAGTTATTTTCAGGTGACATAAAAGGCGGACTTTCTGATTTAAAAAGTGCCTTTACGGGTATCGGTGATGAAATAGCACGGGAAGCAAAAGAGGCCGCTAATTTGAGAAAAGAACTGCAATTGGTAGCGGATGCGGAAAGGGAATTAAATAAAAACCGAGCGTTGCAAAACCGATTAATTGCGGATGCCAAATTGCGTATTAACGACGAAAACCTTTCGTATGAGGATCGTTTAAAAGCATTGGAAGAGGTACGCAAAGCAGAAATAAAACTATCCAAAGACGAAGAGGCACTTGCGAAAAGAAAATACGATGCCATTGTAGCGCAAAACGCTCTAAGTGATTCGAGCAAAGAGGCCTTGGATGCGGAGGCGGCGGCATTTATTACGTTGCAAAACGCACAAGTTGCCTCACTTGCAAAACAAAAGGAACTGTTTGACCAAGAAAAATCATTACGAGATAGACAAAAGTCCGAGCAAAAACAAAAACAAGCAGAAGCCAAGCAGCAACAAAAAGAGCGAGAAGATGCAGCGGAAAAGGAATTTCAAGACTGGTTAGCGATTGAAGTAAAAAAAGCCGAAACGGCCGAGGCAAATGCCAAATTTGTAAAGGATAGAGAAGATAAAAGAGCGGCCGACCGTTTAAAGCAATTGCAAGACGAAAAGGCGTTTCTAGAAAAAGCCGCAACCGATGAAGAAAAGTTCATTAACGAGCAGTACAAAAAAGAAGAGTTACGTTTAACGCAAACCATTGAAAACGAAAAGGAGCTTCAAGATGCATTGGCCAAATTGGAACTTGATAGGTTGCAAAACCAAATCCAAGCCCGTAAAGATGCTGGTTTGTCTACTACCGATTTGGAACTTGATTTGGCTAATAAGCGAATTGCCATAACCAAAAAAGAAACCGATTCGAAGACGGCTTTAAGAAAGGCAGAGTTTGATGCACAAATGGAGTTACTACAATCCATAAGTGGAGCCTTTAAAAGTTTGTCAAGTATAGCGGGTGAACAAACGGCGGCGGGTAAGGCATTGGCTATCGCTTCGACTATTATTGACACTTATATGGGTGCTACTAAAGCATTGGCGGCGGGTGCGGGTACTCCAGTTGGTTACATAAACGCAGCGGCTATCGTTGCGACGGGCTTGGCTAATTTACGCACCATTACGGCGGTGCAAGTTCCCAACGGAGGCGGTGGCGGTGCAACTGCATCAACGCCAATGATGCCAAGCGGTCCAAGTGTTGGAATAATACAAGGTCAAATGTCGCAAACATCGCAATTACAAGCGGAGTTAAATTCCCAAATGCGTAGACCGACAAGGGCGTATGTCGTGGGGCAGAACGTAACCACCCAGCAAAGTCTAGACCGACACATTTTAGAAAATGCAACACTTTAAAGGAGTAACGTTAATTAAGTAATGAAAATAGTTGAATTAGTTTTGGACGAAATGCAACTGGCTAACGGCATCGATGCTATTTCGATAGTTGAAAGCCCCGCTATTGAATCCAATTTCATAGCGTTAAATTCTCAAAAGGTGGAATTTAAGGCAGTAGATGAAGATAAAAGAATCTTGTTAGGACCCGCATTAATTCCAAATAAACCAATTTACCGCAATCAGGATAACGAAGAGTTTTACGTTTACTTTTCAAAGGCCACAATTGAGAAAGCAAGTCAACTTTATTTGAAGCGTGGGAACCAAGCCAAAGCTACTTTGGAGCATCAAATATCTTTAGCGGGTTTGACACTTGTTGAATCGTGGATTAAGGTTGATATGGAAAAAGATAAAAGTGCGGCGTATGGATTAAACGATCCTATTGGCACTTGGTACGTTTCAATGAAAGTCGACAATGAGGAAATTTGGACTGAATTTGTCAAGACGGGCAAAGTAAAGGGATTTTCGATTGAAGGTTTTTTTGCGGATAAATCTACCGAAATGACAAAAGTATCAAAAGAGGATTTAATATTATCGCAGTTGCGTGAATTGCTTTCAAAAATCGAACATTAAAAAAACCAAACGTTAATTAATTAAATATGAGCAATGCAAAAGAAATCTTGAACCGTGTATATGAGATAATCATGGGACAAGAAACCAAAGAACCCGTTAAGGTAGATTTGGCACAAGTTAAAACAATGGACGGCCAAGCCACATTAGAAGCCGAGGCCTTTGAAATTGGTAACACGGTATTTATTGTTACCGAGGAAGAAAACATCCCAGTTCCGATGGGCGAGTACACTTTGGAAGATGGCGTAAAAATCAAAGTCGACGAACAAGGTATTATCGTTGAAGTTGAGGCAGTTGGAGCCGAGGAAGTTGAAGAAGTAGTTGAGGAAGTTGAAGCCAAAGACGAGCCAATGAAAGAGGAAACTGGAATGATGGAATCAATGCCTAAAAAGGTTGTTAAGAGCAAAACCGAAATGGAAGAAAGCTATTTCAGCAAATTTGAAACCCGTTTAAGCGCAATTGAAAAAGCAAACGAAGAACTAAAATCTTTGAATGTTGAGTTGAGTGCTGAAAATGAGGAATTGAAAAAGCAATTAGCTGAAACTCCAGCCGAACACACAAAGTTCAATCCCGAAGCGGAAGCGCAAAGAGACATCAAATTCAAAATTGGTGCAAGACGTGAGGAAACCGTTACCGACAGAGTATTTAATTCACTATTTTAAAAAAAAAACCGACAATCATGAATAATCGTAAAATCAATTTATCAGGCCCAACTATTAGCCCCAATACTTATGCGGGTAATTTTGGCAACAAGTACATCGCAGCCGCTTTATTAAGTGGAGAAACTTTAGCGAAAGACCTTATCACCGTTCACCCTAACGTTGCCTTTAAAGAGGTAATTCGTAACTATCAAGATTCAATCGTTGTTGCCGATGCGACTTGCGATTTTACCGATAGCTCAAGCGTTACTTTGGGTGAGTACGTTTTAACCACCGTTGAGAAGCAAGTTAACTTGCAACTTTGCAAAAACAATTTGCGCACTACTTGGGAAGCCGCTTCTGCTGGTTTTTCAGCATACGAAAAGTTACCCGCAACTTTTGAAGAGTTTGTTTTGGCTCAAACCGCTGCGCAAGTATCTCAAGCCATCGAATTGGGTATTTGGAAATCTAACCTTTTCTACGATTCTGCCGCCGTTGCTGGTCAAGATGGAATGATTGGATACTTGGTTGATAATAGTGCAATTGTTGAAGCCGCATCAGGTGCTACAACTGGTTCAAACGTTGTTACTCGTTTACAAGCCATGTTGGACGATTCTCCAAGCGCATTGTATGGTAAAGAGGGTTATGCCTACTATGTTGGCCCAAGCACAATGAAAGCATATCAAGCCGCTTTGTCTGCTGGTAATTATAACTTCCAGTTCTACGTTGGTGAGAAGCCTATGAACTTCCAAGGCATTCCCGTTCAAATGTGTCCAGGTCTTAATGACTTCGATTGTGTACTTGGTTTGAAGTCTGACTTACACTTTGGTACTGGTTTGTTGAGCGACACCAACGAAGTTAAGTTGATTGACATGAGCGACATCGACGGTTCTCAAAACGTTCGTGTAATTATGCGCTTCACTGGTGGTATCATCGCTACCAACCCAACTCAACAAGTTGTTCTTAACGTAACCGTTTAATTTCGTTTATAGTTTAGTTTAAATCGGGGAGGGGTCAGCCCCTCCCTTTTTATTAGAAAAAAAATATGGCTTGTAATACATTAGCAAATAGATTTGAACCTTGCAAGGAATTTGCAGGAGGTTTAAGAGGCGTTTTTTTAGTGCCTTACGCATTCGGTGACGTTGTTACCAAAGATGCGGGTGGACTAGTAACATCAATTAATGACGGGGCTTCTCCAACCCCCGCCAATTCAACCGCTTACTTTTTTGAATTGAAAGGGTTAAGCACGTTGGAAATTAGCGGAGCGACTTCACGAGATAACGGTACAACCGCTTATACTCAAACGTTGACTTTATCATTAAAGCCAAGCGGAAGCACCCCAGCGGCAGCCGATAGCGATGCAGAACTATTCGACACCTTAACCAAAGGTCGTTGGAGAGTAATTGCATGGGATCGAAACAACGTATTTACCTTGTTAGGCGAAGCCGAGGGAATGGATGCAACTACCGACGTTGAAGCTTGGGGTACTCAAATGGGTGACGCCCGTTTAAATCCGGTTACTCTTATCGGAATGGAAACCACACCAAAGGCGGTTGTGGATGCCGAGAGCTACGCCGATATGTCCACCGTTGTGGCTATATCTGCATAACTTTGTTTTTTCCATACTTAAAGGGGGCGTTATGCCCCTTTTTTGTTATATAGCAAACGAACTTTAGGAATTGCGTTATTTAAATAATGGTTATCAATTCGGCTACAACTACTTTAAGTTTTTTCCCTTTCGTATCTTTTGCGGATGTGGCAGCGAGTGGCGGCGGTGCCGATAGTTATTTATTGCAGCAAGACGGCTTTTTTATCTTACAACAAGACGGAAGCAAAATAATAACCGCAAGTTCAAGCGGTCAAGTAGACGTACAAGTGTGGCATAAAAACACCAAAACAATGGTAGAAGCCCAAAGGGATGTGACTATTTCGGGCAGCAAGGTAATTTTAGTAATGCCCAATTTAGCACCCATCGCCGACGTGGCGCAAGATTTAGACACCGTTTTGATTCGGGTACTTTATGACGGGATTTTAAAGTGGGAATATGTGGCTACTTGGTCAACCGAATCTACCAATATTAACAATACATTTAAGCAATGGGATGAAGTTAGCCCCGTTGCGCCTCAATGGATACAATTATGAGCATTAAATTAATAGAATTGGCGAGTTACACGACACCCGCTATCGTAGAGCAGAAAAATAAAGAGTGGGTCGAATATGGCGAGGATAACAATTATTACCAATATTTGATTGACCTTTATTACGGAAGCCCTACCAATAACGCCGCCATCAAAGGTATTTCCGATTTGATTTATGGCGAGGGTTTAGAGGTAGTGAAAGCCGATCGCCATTTGGCTGGGTATCTTGATTTGAAAAAGGTATTTCACGAAGATTGTTTGCGTAATTGTGCGATGGACCTTAAAATGTTGGGGCAATATGCCATCCATTTAGTCAAGTCTAAAGATAGAAAAAAATACGTTGCCGCATACCATTGGCCTATTCAAACGTTGCGCCCTGAAAAGTGTAATG
>DATBNI010000583.1:0-3985 GCA_036554425.1 Psychromonas sp. | reverse complement strand
GTTACGTTTTTTAACTTTGCCACTCATAAACTTTAAACTCCAACTTAATCTTGCAATAACTATATAGCGTTATTTTTAATTAATCAAGTGTTGTTTTTAGTTTTATTCCTTTAAATAGTTTAAAAGCTCATCTTGTGTCTTGGCTTTTGCTTCTATTGCTTTCATGACTTTTTCATCAATGCAACCTTGAGCAACCAGATGGATAATGCGGACAGGTTTAGTTTGACCTTGACGATGTAAGCGACCATTAAACTGTTGGTAAAGTTCAAGCGACCAGTTTAGGCCAAACCATACAATCATACTACCGCCGTGTTGTAGGTTTAAGCCGTGTCCAGCACTAGCAGGATGAGCTAATAGCATTTTGATTTCACCTTTATTCCATTTCTCTACAGCTTCACCGGCTTTATCTAAAATAACAGCTGTTGGGAATGCTTTTTGTAAACGTTCTAAATCTGTTTTGTAATTGTAAGCAACTAGAATATTTTCGCCTTGATTATCTTCTACAATATCTTTAAGCGCTTCAATTTTACCATTATGCAGTTCAACCCAATTTTTATGTTCATCTGTATAAACTGCACCATTACTAAATTGCAATAACTTATTAGCTAAAGCTGCGGCATTAAAAACGGCTAGTTCAGTATTATCTATTTCTGCTATAAACTCTCGCTCTAAAATATCGTATTGGTCTTTAAGTTTTGCAGGTAGTGTTACGCATTGAACTAGATCAATGCGGTCTGGTAGTTGTAAATAATCTTCTGCTCGCATAGTCATGACAACATCATCTATCAAAGAATAAATTTTATTGTCTGCACCTGGGCGTGGCGTATATTTATAACCCATGTAATCAGATTCAAAAAAGCGACTTTTAAAAGCTGTCATATTTCGCCCAAGACGCGCACCAGTGTCTAGCAGGTAAATCTGTGCGTACAAGTCCATTAATCCATTAGGTGCTGGGGTGCCTGTCAACTGAACCATTCTATCAACGTAAGGCATTATTTTTCGCAATGCTTTCCAACGCTGAGAAGTTGCGCTTTTAAAACTACTTGATTCGTCAATAACAACCATATCAAAAGGCCATTTTGTTTTGTAATGTTCAACTAACCATTTGACGTTTTCACGATTAATGATGTATATGTCAACGTTTCTCATTAAGGCTTGTAGGCGATCTTTCTCGCTGCCAGTGCAAATGCTGTAAGTTAAATGTCTTGTATGCTCCCAGCTTTTAAGTTCTTTGTGCCAAGTGGTATTAGCAACACGTAAAGGAGCAATGATTAGTGTTTTATTAATTTCTAAAGAGTCACTTAAATCACTAATGGCGGTTAAACTCGTTAATGTTTTACCAAGGCCCATGTCAAGAAATAATGCGCTTTTTTCAACGTCTTTTATAAATTGTACGCCACGCTCTTGATAAGCGTGCAATAAATCCCTAGTTAACTTCATTATTTAAAATCTCCATTGTTTCGTTAACGCTTGTTGCTATATGCACTTTAATACCATGATCAGAAAATATTTGATGCACTTTAGATTGCAGTGGTGTTGGTTGTTTACCGGGTTGCTTGTATTCAATAAACACAACTTTACCATGACCGATATAGCACTTATCTGGCAAGCCTTTGTTTAACTGGCTAAGCACTTTAAAGCTAAACCAACCATGCTTTTTAGCTTCTTTTACGCTGTCTTTTTCAATCTTTGATTCAAGCATGATACTTAACCCCTAAATCATTTAATAAGCTTATAGCTTCATCTATGTACCATTGACAGTTTAAATCTTCTGGTATTGATTCTGGCAAATCCATAAGAGGTTTTGATCCGTCAGATTTTGGAACCTTGTTACCGTTCTTTTTATAACTTATCTGATCACCATCAAGCGAATAGTAAAAACGAACAGCTTTACCTAAATATTGATCACGCCAAACAGCACCACCAGTAACGGAACGAACCGAGATAAATTTAGTAACGTCACCGCAGTTTTTTACAGTATCTTCAATGTTTACACCATCGGCCAAATATTCTTTAACTGCTTGAACACATATTTCATTAGTAGGGTTTTTCATTAAGTTTGGCTCAGCGTAAGCACCTTTACCTTTTATACCACCTTCCGCTTTAAGGGCTATATACGAATTTACATCGCGTGAAAACACGCTATCGTAAGCAGTCCATTCAAAGTTATAACCTGTCTCTAATTCCCATTGGAAAATGATGTTTTCAACTTCGTTTAACTCTGACTTTTTGAACACCACGTTAACACCATCAGTATTAGCGCTGACAACATTAACACCAGCAAGCTCTAGGCGTTCTATGATCATCAATAGTGACAATTGGCCGGTGATAGTAGTCTGTATTAAAAGCTCAGGACTATAAAGATAACTGTATTTGCTGCCAAACTTACCATAAGACCCATTGAGCAAGATTTTATAAGCCTTATCTACAACGCTATTACCTTCTAATTTAGCCTTTACCCTTTCGTCTTTAATCTTGGTGTAAGTATCTAAAAACTTGCGTGTAAGGTGTTTAGGGTAAAGCTGTTGCTCAATAATGATAATTGGGTACATTGACGTTAAATCGTACTCCCCGAACATTTCATCTTCGCCACAAACCACAACTTGTTTTTTCTCTTGTGAATGCAGCCCGCCAATGCCAAATTTATATTTAGCCCCGTAAAAATCAATCGCTTTGTTTAGCTCTTTTGGAAGTATCACCGAACCTTTATCATTTACGCTGAATTGACAAGCTTTAACACTATCAAGAACACTGTTAAATGTATCAGTACTGAAAAGCACCCAATCTGGCACACGATAAGAAAACGGCTTAACTGGCTCAGAACGTTTGGCAACCCGAATGCCTTTTTCGGTAAGATAATCTTTTATTATTGCTTCAGCTATTTGTGCATCAGATTTAGAACGCAAATCAATGCCGTACTTTTCTGTTAAATCTATTCTAAGTTTTATTTGTTTATCTAAATCTTTGAATAAATCTTGTGTTGTGTATAAGTCATTTCGACAATACAAACGTAACTCATCGCGCTGTATAGGTGTGATATTTGCGTCTGGCTCAATCGGAAGGTCTTGTAATTTTTTTGAGTGTAAGCGACCACCATAGATTTTAAGACTTGCTGCACCTGGGGCGACATTTATCAAGTCGATGTGGTCCCAATCCCTAGGAACGAATAGGTTTTGTTCTTTACATACTAACCAAGATGGTTTACCACTAGTAATAATTTTATCGCTTAACAATTTAAGCTGTTTATTTGTGTAACCTTTCAAAGCTGCTGTTATCATTGCCAAATCATAACCAAGACCATTGAAACTAATAGTTAGGTTATTTCGCATTATTTTAATAACGCTTTGTTTGTCTAGCTCCTTACCTTCAAACATTTCAAATTCACGGAAACGTTCTGTTTCATTGCACATGAACGAAATTAAAAAGTAATCAATATAACATTCGACATCTAATATTTTTGGAGTTTTCATATTTTTACCTGTAGTGGAGTAGCCACATAATAAAAAGCCTAGATTTAACTAGGCTTTGTTCGTTTTAATTATTGGAGATTAAAAGTCATCATCTAACTCGTCAAAGTCGTCAGTGACATCGATATCACCAGCACCAAACGCTTCACCATCAGCATAAAATTGAATACCAAACAAATTACCGTTAGCACGTTTGCCAAAATTGTTGTTTTGGATCCAAATATCAACAACAGCGTTAACGTAACAACCAGCATAAGGCTTACCGTCATCTTCAACAAGTGGCGTTTTGTCGCGATCAATAATAGTAGGGCGTTTGTTACTTGACGCTTTAAAGGCCATGTGACCTTCGTAACCGTCATATTCAAAATCTTCACCGTCTTTTAGACATAGCTTATCTTTTGGAACTTTGATTTTAGCTTCTTTGATTGCAGCATCAATAGCAGCTTGTAGTTTTTCGATTTGGTCAGCTTGTGTTTCTTTGTTCAATAAGAAAGTGGCTTCAAATTTACCTTCTTCAC
>DATBNI010000541.1:0-4519 GCA_036554425.1 Psychromonas sp. | reverse complement strand
AAAAACACTGCCTATTATCATTTTAATTGTCGCTATTTATACATTATTAAATCAGATTCATGATATTGATAACCATCAACTTCCTGAAAATAAATCTATTTTTCGTATCAAACAGATAGTTCAAGGATTTTTGTTAGGCTTTTACGATGGTTCCTCCGGTCCGGGAACCGGGGCATTTTGGGTGATTTCCAATATGCGCCTTTATAAACTAAACATTTTGCTCTCTAGCGGCATTGCCAAGGCGATGAATTTTACCAGTAATTTAACCTCCCTCTCAGTCTTCATCTGTTTCGGTCAAGTAGACTGGTTGATTGGTTTAACAATGGGCGCATGTTTGATGCTTGGCGCATACATAGGGGCTCATTCTGCCATTCGTTTTGGCGCTAAATTCATACGCCCCATTTTCATATTAATTGTGGTGATAATGTCCATTAAATTAGGGTACGACGCATGGTTCAGTTAAGTTCAATAAATTTACCAATAGCACAATTAGATAACCAATTAAACGCCTTAAGTAAAAGATGTAAAGTGCTGGATGGAACGATTAGACAGACAGAAAACAAATGTTTTGTTTTTGAAGTGCATATATTTCCAAAGCGTTGTCTCACACTTTTAGGCTACATCGAGCAAATAGAACATACTGTTCAATCATTACAGAATGCGCTGGATAAAAACCTTCCCGAAGCGCTGATCGCCTTTGAATGCACACTTTTTGTTGATCAGTTCCAAGTATTATTACAGCTGGTACAAAGTTTAGAAAAAGGGAAAGCCGATAAATTATATAAATCCTATTCATCGATAAAAGAAAATATCTATCAACAGTTGCAGAAACAATATCACTATGAAGAGCGTTTATTAAACATGATTGCAGAGCAGGAAGAGTTGATTCTCAATTCAGACCATCAAAAAAAGACAGTCATTAAAGAAAAAATTGAGGTCTTAAAAGGCCGTTATCAAAAGTGTAATACCTATACTCAAATGCTGGAGTTTAAATTGCAGGATATCAGTGATGAGTGAGATAATGAATGTAAAAAAAGATAATCCTCTTCTGACAAATGCACCGCAAGCAGTGCAACTCGCCGTTGATTTAATACAGCTATTAGAAGAAAATCAAATCGATAAGCAAGTGGTTTTAGATGCTTTAGAGATTGTATTAAAGGATTTTAAAAATAAACAGGCCTAGCAAGTGACAAAATCATCAGTTTTCCGATAGGGGATTTCACTGACGGTAATGCCGGTGACACGTGCGGTTTTGGGCCCTTTTTCAAGCCATTTTAGCATTTTGGCTATTTTTTCACGCGGGCCGTACAGAACAACTTCAACATCACCGCATTGCAAATTTTTTGCATGCCCCATAATATTATACAAACGCGCCTGCGCACGGGTAAAATATCGGAAACCAACCGCCTGCACTGTTCCTGACACAATCACTTTACAGCCGATATTATCCATTATTCCCCCTACTCCAATAACCATCACAGTGAGTCATTTTTTTAAGCAAAACAGTTAAGTAAATACCAACCAGAGTCCGACACAGAGCATTAAGCTACCGGCAATTCTATTGATCAGTATAACATTGCCACGTTGCTGCAAAAGGTGTCGCAGAGTACGTCCACCCGTTGCATAAAGCAATAAACACACAAATTCAAAACACAATATGATAGCGACTAAAATCATCGCCTGTGGGTATAATGGTAGCTCAGAATTAATAAAAGGGGGTAATAATGAAATCATAAAAGCCCACCCTTTTGGATTGGCAATGGCGGTAACAAATCCCTGGGTGATAAGCGACTTGCGGGTAACATTACCCTGTTGCGCAAAATTTTCAGGAATAGCCATTTTACCGCGCGAACGCCACATCTGTATGCCCAGATAAAACAGGTAACTGCCTCCCAGATATTTCAGCGCAAGAAACATATTCGGCCGGGCTAATAAAATAGTTGCCACACCAATCAATGATGAAATGGTCACCAGCGCAACCCCGACTAACTCACCTAACATCATCCACAGACTTTTCCGTACGCCTATTGTCATGCCCAAGGTCATTGCCAGAGTCATACACAATCCAGGTGTCGCAGATACCGCAAAAAAAGTGGGCACAAATAATAGCAGAACAGAATATTCCATTTTCTCTCCATCAGATAAGAAAGTGCCGGCAGAAAATGGTTAAATTTTCTGCTTTAATAAAATTAACCAGTTAAAGGTTACCGGTGGACTAAAAATGCTTAATGTTTTCGCCAAGTTGTTCCGCCAGGGCCATCTTCTAAAACGATTTTTAATGCAGCCAGTTTATCACGCGCCTGATCTGCCGCCGCCCAATCTTTATTGGTCCGCGCATCATTGCGCTGCTTGATCAGCGCTTCAATCATGGCAACTTCATCTTGTGTTTCATCACCCTGTAAAAAATGCTCTGCTGACTGGTTTAATAAACCCAGCACATTTGCAAGTGTCACTAATAATTGCGCAGATAAAGATGCCTGTTTAATATCTGACTGTTTAAGACGGTTTATCTCTTTAGCAAGATCGAACAATACGGCTAACGCCTCCGGCGTATTAAAATCATCATCCATTGCTTTAACAAATTTCTGATAATGCGGATTGGTTTTATCCAGCGGAGTGTCTTTATTGAAGGTTAAATCACGAACTGAAGTGTATAGACGCTCCAAACTGGCGCGTGCCTGCTTTAAATTGTCTTCAGAATAATTAAGTTGGCTGCGGTAATGTCCCGAAATCAAAAAGTATCGGACCGACTCACTGTCAAAAACCTTTAACACATCTTTAATGGTAAAAAAATTATTAAGTGATTTCGACATTTTAACTTTGTCGACTTGTACCATACCCGAATGCATCCAGGTATTCACATACTGGCCATGATGCGCACAACAGGATTGTGCAATTTCATTTTCATGGTGCGGGAAAGCAAGATCCGACCCACCACCATGGATATCAAATACTTCACCAAGATGTTTATGGTTCATTGCTGAACATTCGATATGCCAGCCGGGACGACCGTTTCCCCAAGGCGAAGTCCAAAAAGGCTCAGCGGGTTTTGCCATTTTCCAAAGAACAAAATCCAATGGGTTACGTTTACTCTCTTCAACTTCGACGCGAGATCCTGCCCGTAACATTTCCAAATTTTGACCGCTTAATTGACCGTATTCTTTAAAACTGTCCACTGCAAATAAAACATCATTGTTTTCGGCAACATAGGCGTGCCCTTTGGCGATCAATTTTTCAATCATAGCGATAACTTCCGGCATATGATCCGTGACCCGAGGCTCAAGATCCGGGCGCAACATAAACAAGGCATCAAAATCCTGATGCATTGCAGCGGTAAAACGTGATGTTAATTGTTCACAGCTTTCATTATTTTCAGCAGCGCGTTTAATTATTTTGTCATCTACGTCGGTGATATTACGAATATAATTAAGCTCATATCCGCTAAAACGTAAATAACGCGCCACAGTATCAAAAGCCACAAATGTGCGACCATGGCCTATATGGCAATAATCGTAAATAGTGATACCACACACATACATACCAACTTTTCCGGGGATGAGCGGTTTAAACAGTTCTTTTTGTCGCGTTAAGCTGTTGTATATTTTTAACATGAAGCTTCCAATCTGATCACTATAGAATGGGCATTATTCTAACCTGCAATTAATAGAAATTCACCCTTTGTATTTAATGAATCTCATGCTTTAGGGTATGATATAAGCAAACCCTCAGGGGATTTATTCTTTTTTCAATGACAGGAACTAAACATGGTTACTTTACATACAAACTTTGGTGATATTAAACTTGATTTAAATGCAGAAAAGGCACCTAAAACCGTTGCCAACTTCATTAAATATGCACAATCGGGTCATTATGACAATAGTATTTTTCATCGTGTTATCGATGGTTTTATGATTCAAGGCGGCGGTTTTGCAGCTGGGATGGAAGAAAAACCAACCGACAAACCGGTTAAAAATGAAGCAAATAACGGTCTATCAAATACAAAATATTCCGTCGCTATGGCAAGAACAATGGAGCCTCATTCTGCGTCTGCGCAATTCTTTATTAATCTTAATGACAATAATTTTTTAGACTTTAAATCGGAAACGACCGATGGCTGGGGATACTGCGTATTTGCACAAGTTGTTGAAGGGACAGATGTTGTTGATAAAATAAGAAATGTGGCAACGGGTAACTCTGGTTATGTGCATCAGGATGTTCCGCTGGAAGATGTGATCATCAAAAGTGTCACTGTTGTTTAACGGTTAACCGGTGTCTTCTATGCGCACACTCTTCATCGCCGATCTGCATCTCAGTGAAAAGCACCCGAAAATAAGCCAGTCATTTTATCAGTTTTTAGAACATGAAACTGAAAACGTCGATGCCTTATATATTTTGGGTGATTTATTTGAAGTGTGGATCGGTGATGACGAGCGCACTCCCTTAATGGATGAAGTTGCTCTTAAGTTGTCAGAATATGCATTCAAAAATAATATTTTACTGTATTACATTCATGGTAATC
>DATBNI010000526.1:0-1878 GCA_036554425.1 Psychromonas sp. | reverse complement strand
ATCATATTGATTCGTTTAATATAAAGATCTTTTTCGGAAGTGCGACTTCAGTCGTGCCGGTGGTGTTGCGGAGTTAATCGCGCACTTCTCAATATACAAATAGGGTTGAGTTTTTCTAAACGAGCGGCTAGCAAGTTAGTGAGGTGTTTTTTGTCATTCCATCAATATAAAAAAATAGTCGTGTTAACCGGTGCCGGCACATCCGCCGAATCCGGCATTCAAACCTTTAGAGATACGAATGGTCTGTGGGAAAACCACAAATTAGAGGATGTCGCTACCGTCGAGGGTTATAAAAAAAATCCGGAACTGGTACTCGATTTTTATAATCAACGTCGCCGAGATTTTTGTTCAGGGCATAAAAAACCTAATGCGGCTCATTTTGCCTTGGCAGAATTAGAGGCGAATTTTGAGGGTGAATTTTTACTGGTAACACAAAATATTGATAACTTACATGAGCAGGCCGGATCTAAAAATGTTATTCATATGCACGGCGAACTATTAAAGTCTCGTTGCCCTAATAGCAATCAAATTATTGCATGTGATAATGATATTAGGATCGGTGATTTATGCCACTGTTGTCAATATCCATCGGCATTACGGCCACATATAGTTTGGTTTGGTGAAATGCCGCTTGGTTTAGATATAATTTACCATCATTTATCACAAGCAGACCTGTTTATTGCTATCGGCACCTCCGGCACGGTTTATCCTGCCGCCGGATTTGTTGAAGAAGCTAAAAGTGTCGGTGCATTTTCCATTGAGTTAAATTTAGAAGCGAGTGAAATTCATAGTCATTTTGATCAGGTTCTGCAAGGAAAGGCCACAATATTAGTCCCCGATTTGGTTAAGACTATATTAGCTAACCAAAAGACTTGAAGGTGAATATTCGACCTTTCCCTGATTTCTGCATCTTCAAAAAATTTGCTTACGGGCAATTGATTAATCAATTGCCCGTAAGCAGTCAATAAACTTGAAAAGCTAATGGAACTCCCTACAATGGGTCTGCATTTATAGTTTATACCACAACAGTGACAGCTCCTTCCTTGGACATTAAACCTATTGGTAATAAGCAATGACAAACTTTATTTTATTTAGGGTAATTAGCTTGTATGAGTGAAAAACATTTTATTTTAGGGGGTGATATTAAAAAGTCACTCAGCGAAGGGCATCGCTTCGATCTTAAGTCTCTTTTTAAAGACGCTTTTGTTATCACCAGAAAGAATTACCTGCCTCTGGCTGTTGCAAGTTTTGTGACTATTGGTCTATTAGGCCTTGCATACGTCTATATTTTTGATGCTTTTGGCGAAAGCGATCAGACCATGCAGATGGTGCTTAATTATATTGTCACTTTATTGCTTGCACCGCCGCTATTAACGGCATTACAAATGATGGGTATTCATCACTCTGTCGGTTTAAAAACTAAAGCGAATGATCTTTTTAAATACTTTAATCTTATCTTGAAACTGTCACTGGCAACCATGATTATCAGTTTGATCTCTAATTTTGTCACCCTGGGATTAACGCAGCTATTCGGCAGTATTGGTTTACAGCTGTCTATTGTTGCTCTGTTATATTTCAACATGGCCTTTTGCCTGGTGAATCCCCTGGTTGCCGAAAAAAAATTAACACCCCTCCTGGCGGTAACATTATCTTTTAAGCTGGTAAATAAAAACTTACTGCAATTTTCCTTCATTTATATGATATCGATATTGCTGTTTTTTGTCGCCATTATCCCTTCCGGTTTAGGTTTATTATTCTTTGTCCCTTTTTATTTTAATTTAATGGGCATTGTTTACCGTCAAGTTTGCGGTGTGAGTGTTATTGCGGTAGAAAAAAACTCACCGTCAGAAAATGATGATGATAATGATCGTAGTTCTG
>DATBNI010000504.1:0-11772 GCA_036554425.1 Psychromonas sp. | reverse complement strand
CCATCCTGCAGTTCAGTGTCGTGAGGTTGCTTTTTAAAATACTTGACTGGTATATAAACGGCGGCACCATTTTCAATGATAAATGGAGTATTAAGTGCTAATTTTTCTCGAAATAATAATAATTCATCGCGTGTTTTACTGGTATTGGGGATAATAGGAATATTTTTAGATTTAAGCTGCACGATAGTCTCATCTGCAGCGCGAGTCTGATAAGTGTAATGGTCAAGTAATGTGCCATCTAAATCAGTAAATATGAGTGTTTGATTTTGCATTTATCCTCTCTTTCTTTAATCCAGATTTTGCTGCCTGATGCTTATACCACTTAACTGACCTTCTTCATGGTTAACAAATTATGCGCCTAGAGGTTGATTTTTTACCAGAGTGACTTATTAGGATCAGATATTGATACTTTCTAGTATATAAGAAGCAATAATTAAGCCAAATACTCGCCATGAAAAAAAGATCAAACGAATAACAAAATAAACATTTAAAATCAATAACTTAAGTATTAAAGTTTGTGCTTGATGTTATTTCAAAGTGGATAAACTGGGATTTAGTGACGGGAAAAGCACCAAAATAGCGCAGACAAAAACAAAAAAAGCTCAACATAAAAGTAGTTTAACCATGATCACAGTAAGGTAGTTCCCCTAATAATCACCAATAAAAATCTGGACGTTAGTGGTCAGAAATTGACTCAGGGCATACAGAGCTAATGGATTAGGCTCAATCAGTCATCAGCTGGTTGACGAGGAAAAACGCGCTCAGCCTCAGCGCACTGTGGATCTATATAAAATCGACCTGGCAAAGAGTACAGAATCAAAACCTCACACCTCAACCACACTTTTGGCATAGACCTGATGGCGTTCCAGCATAAAGGCTTGATAAAAACTTGAAAACGGAAGGCGCAAAACATTTGACCTAGAAGGTTTTTTGAGTCTTTGATGGCAGATAACAGTACTACTCGATAAAAAACACAAAATGGCCAAATCCAAATTTACTGCCGCAGAGCAGTTTGTTCTATGACTGACTCCAGGCATGCCGACCGACTAAGCGCACTATCTAATATGGGAATAGTTTACCCTTAGCAATCAATCTTCTGTCCAGATGATGCCTTCTTCAAGCCACTGCAAATCACCTTTCAAAACACTTTTTGCTAATTTATTCTCTTTTTTATCATCATTATCCGTTAAATCATCAAATAACCGGGCTATTTTTCTTTTGGCATTTAAGCAAAAAACATCGGCTAAATATTTGGGCGTTGTATCACCGGGATCCTCATCCATTTTAAGTTTTGCATAGGAGCAGGTGGTTGCCATAGCAAACAGTTCAGTGCCAATTTCCATTAATATGCCGAGAATATTTTGTTTACGCTCCAACCTGTCCTGATAAAGCCCCATATAATGAAAAATAGTGCGCGCAAGTTTGTGGGAGGTCGTTTCGACGTAGGAAAAATGTTTGGACAATTCTCCGAGATCAGTATGGCTGGCCCACAGCGAAGAATTTAACCACTGGCTGGGGTACCATTTACCGTAAAAAGCCGCGAGTTTAACCCCTGCATGGAGTTTGTTTTCCATGGAAGCATTCTTTTTTAATATTTCAGCGGCTATTTTCAAATGCGGATCCATCGCTTCTCGGGCTAAAAACAGCTTCATAATATCAGTTGTACCTTCGATAATTCGGTTGATACGCGCATCGCGCATCATTCTTTCGATAGGATACCCTTTTTCTCCCCTCGCCTTGAGTGATGAGGCTTTCTCGTAACCTCGCCCGCCTCTAAACTGCATGGTTTGATCGATCACTTTCCAGGAAAGTTCTGAGCAAAATAACTTAGCCATTGCAGCTTCAATTCTAATATCTAATTTAGGATCATCCGCCATGTGTGAGGTTAAATAAGTCACCGCCTCCATCGCAAAAGTGCTGGCAGCAATAAAAGCTATTTTTTTAGATCCCGCCTCATGTTTACCGATCGGCAGTCCCCACTGCACCCTTTCGCTCCCCCACTCTCTCGCCACGGCCAAGCAATACTTAGACATACCGGTAGCGGCTGCCGGCAAGGTTAAACGCCCGATGTTGAGTGTCGCCAACGCCAGCTTTAATCCTTTTCCTTTACCCAAAATTATATTTTCTACGGGCACTTTTACATCAGTAAATTTTATTACACCGTTCTGAATTCCTCGGATCCCCATAAAGTCGCATCTATGTTTTATTTCAATGCCGGGCATTTCCTTTTCGACAATAAAAGCAGTGATTTGTTTTATTTGCTCCCCATTGCCAGATTTTTTAGCCTCGGTCTGGGCCATCACAACCAATACGTCAGCAATTAAACCGTTGGTGCACCAGAGTTTTACACCATTTAAAAGGTAATGTTTACCATCATCGGTCAGGGTTGCAGTGGTTTCCATTTTACCGGGATCTGAGCCCACTTCGGGTTCGGTAAGGGCAAAAGCAGATATTTTCCCCTGTCTGAATAAAGGCAGGTATTTTTCTTTTTGCGCTTTGGTACCAAACATTTTTAACGGCTGCGGCACGCCAATAGATTGATGCGCGCTAAGCAATACTGCGGTACTGCCGCAATAAGAGGAAATGGCGACCATGACCCGATTATAATTAACTTGAGAGAGACCTAAGCCATTATATTCTTTAGGTACTTTCATGGCAAAAAGCCCTATTTCCGCCATCCCTTTAAGCACATTTTCAGGGATAGTCTGGGTCGCATCTACCCTTTCCGGATCCAGGTTTTGTTTAAGAAAATGGCAGACTTTCGCAACTAAATGATCACCTATTATTTTTTCTTCAAGGCTTTGGACAGGAAAAGGGAATAACAGATGCGGTTGAAAACTGCCCATAAAAAGCTGCCCGGCGAAACTTTTTTGATCTAGGGAGGCTTCTCGCGCAGCTTCAGTTATCCTCATCGTAGAGGCTTTCTCGGCATTCATTTTAGAGGTATCTATAACAGACTCTTCTTTAGGTTCATTATTTTCATCGCGCATTATTAACTCCTTCTATCAATATCCTATCCATCTGACGCCTGTTGATGCTTACCCTTGCTATCAGGCGCTAATTATAAAATTTCTCGTTATTTTTTGCTTTCTCTATTATCTGTTCAGCCGGTAGGAAACGCTCGCCATATAACGCAGCTAATTGATTTAATTTATCGCAAACATTATTGATGCCGCGATTATCGGCATATTTTAAAAGCCCCCCCGTAAAAGCAGGAAAACCTGTTCCCAGGATCATCGCCATATCCAGATAAGCCGGGCTCTTAACAATGTTTTCCTGTAAACATTTGACCGCTTCATTAACCATGATAAGAATGCACCTGTCTACAATTTCTTGCCTGTTAAAGGTTTTGGCTGTTATCCCATTCGCAAAACGGTAGGTGTAGATAATCTTATCCAGCGCTTCATTGTATGACTTATTTTTGCCTTTATGCACATAAAAACCCATACCCGATTTTTTACCTAATAACTTCTCTTGTTTAAAAATTTGGGTAAATATTCCAGCAACTTTCATTCTTTCTCCATAAGCCTGCTCTAATATTGTAGCAACATGAAAACCAATATCGATGCCGACCTCATCGGCTAAAACAAAAGGCCCCATAGGCAACCCGAACTCCTCAAGGGCAGCATCCATTTCGGTGACAACACCTCCCTCCTGCAGCATCAAGGCGGCTTCATTCAAAAATGAAATTAAAATTCTATTGACTAAAAAACCGGCACAGTCAGCAACAACAACGGGCATTTTACCGGCCTTTTTAGCTAACTGAACCAATGTGACTATGGTTTGTTGGCTGGTTTTCTCCCCGGGTATAATTTCAACCAGCGGCATTCTATTAACCGGATTAAAAAAGTGCATGCCGATAAAGTTTTCCGGCCTTTTCAGATTTACGGCCATCTCAGTGATCGATAAACTCGAGGTATTAGAAGCTAAAATAGCCTGTTCAGGCAGCTGTGCTTCAACCTCCGCCAGTACTTTTTTCTTAACCTCACTGTTTTCAACCACAGCTTCAACAACCAGATCGATTCTTTTAAAACCCTTATAATTGACCGTCCCTGCAATATGATTCATTTTAACGCGGATCTGATTTTCGGTAATTCTACGGACTTTTTTTAATTGTCCGTAATAGCGTGCCGCAGTTTCATAACCTTTACTCACCGCATCCCATTCAATATCCTTAAGCCTTACCTGGATATCATTTTTCGAAAATAACCAGGCGATCCCTCCGCCCATCACCCCTGCGCCCAACACTGCAGTCTGGTTTATTACTTGAGGTTCGATCCCAGATTCAGCAACACCCGTTTCTTTTTTTAATGCCTCGGAAGTAAAAAAAAGTTGAATTAAATTTTTACTGATGGGACTAACAGCAAGTTCTGAGACGGCTCTCGCTTCTACTTCTAAAGCTTCTGTTGTTTTTATATTTAATGTTTTTTGTATTGTTTCTAAGGCCTTAAGCGGCGCTGGATATTGGCCTTTGGTTTTTTTAAGCAAATTGTCTTTGGCTTTTTTAAAAATCAGTTTTTGTCCTAAGATATTATCTTCTAAAATTCTCTGGCTAAATTTCTTCGCAGATATTGAACGCCGCTTTATTAACCCTTTCGCAAAGCTTTTATCATTCACTAAACGATCGATAAAATCAGCCACCGAACTTTCTTCGAGCTCATTGTTATAGAGATGATCCACTAATTTGAGTTGCAGCGCTTTTTTAGGGGGGACAGGTTTAGCGGATAGTATTAACTGCAAGGCAGCTTGTAAGCCGACAAGTCTTGGTAAACGCACACAACCGCCAAAACCGGGAATAATGCCTAGGTTGACCTCGGGTAAGCCTATAATAGCCTTAAGATTATCTGTGGAGATGCGATAAGTGCAGGCTAAAGCTAACTCACAGCCCCCTCCAAGGCACACCCCATTGATAACCGCTAGGGTTGGAAAAGGTAATTTAGAAATATCATCAATAATTAACTGCCCGGCTCTTATTTCTTTATAGGCTTGTTCCTCATTAATAAGATCCTTAATTTCATTGATATCGGCTCCCGCAATAAATATATCCCTTTTGGCACTGCGAAATACCAGCAGTTTAATAGCTTTATTTTTTGCCAGATGATGAATCTGCTCTTTGAGCTCTAATAATGCAACCGCATCTAATTTGTTAATTCGTTCACCCGGGAAATCAAAGGTCAGTGTTGCCACTCCCGCCGTTGAACCTGCTTGTGAAATATCTAGTTTAAAATTCATTATTCTACCTCCAATGCCAATGCCGCGCCCTGCCCACCACCGATACACAATGTAACCAGTCCACAGTTTTTATTACTTCGGCGCAGCGCTTTTAACATGGTAATTATCAATCTCGTACCAGTAGCTCCCACGGGGTGTCCTAATGCTATGGCACCGCCATTAACATTCAATAAATCACGATCCAGCACACCAATAGCTTTATCTTTGTGTAAATATCGTTGCGCAAAAACAGCCGATGCAAAGGCCTTTTCATTGGCAATTACTTGAGCTGCAAAGGCTTCGTTTAACTCCACCAGATCAAAATCTGACATCGACATCCCGGTTTTATCTAAAAGCTTAGAGGTTGCATAAATAGGGCCCAATCCCATTCTTTCGGGTTGCAGACCCGCATAGCTATACTCTTTTAAATAACCCAGAGGCGAATAACCCAATTCCTTGGCTTTGCTTTCCAACATAATCAACACAGCACCAGCGCCATCTGTGATAGGACAGGCATTAGCCGCTGTCACTGTGCCCGCAATACGATCAAAAAAGGGTTTTAGTTTTGCTAATTTTTCTAGGCTTTGATCCGGCCGGATAGAGTTATCAACGAATTGCACTTTATCGTAACTTGGCGGTAGGATAATTGGATGAATTTCCTGGGCAAAAAAACCGGCCTCATTGGCTTTAGCTGCCTTCAAATGGGACTGCAGGGCAAACTGATCCTGCTGCTCTCGTGTGATGGCAAATTCACGGGCTAAGACTTCAGCCGTTTGGCCCATGCTTAAGCCGCAAACCGGATCCGTTAACCCTTCGACAATAGATATAACCGGCTTGAGATCGGCGGGCTTAAATGTTGATATGGCCGCTAACTTTTGTCCAAGGGATTTAGCCTTGATCATATTCTCAAAAAGCAATGTCATTTTTTTACTGAAGTTGAAGGGTAAGTTACTCATACTCTCCGTCCCTCCCGCAACCAGTATGCTGGCATTTCCCGCTAATAACTTGTCGTATCCGGTGGTAACAGACTCCATGCCAGAAGCGCAATTTCGATGCACTGTATGGGCAATTAGATCTAGGGGTAAGCCCGCTTTTAAGGCAACAACTCTGGCAATGTTGGGCGCATTCGCCGGTTGACCGACATTGCCAAAGATCAGCTCATCAATCAGTTTCACATCAATCTCTGTTCTTGCAACTAATTCTTTAACAATAACAGCCCCCAAATCATCGGCCAGAATATTTGCCATACTGGTCCCGGATTTACAAAATGGACTGCGAATACCGTCTACAATTGCTAATCTTTCTTTCATCTTATTCCCCTGCTTAATAGCCCTTACGACAGACTATTATCTGTAATGAAATAACCAAATACTCGGCGCGTTAACCTAATCCATATAAAAGTCATTAATAATGTCACTGAATTTCTGCTCAACAACCTGACGTCTTATCTTCATTGTCGGGGTGAGCTCTCCGCCTTCTATACTGATTGGCTGTTTTATATATTTAAATTTACGAATTTTTTCCCAGTCATTTAATTGCCTGTTAACACTTTCAACAACCCCTTCTATCTCCTTTCTCACTTCACTAGAATTAAGGAAATCGCCATTATTCATATCACCATAATCACGGTTTTTTCTGAAAGCCTCTAAATTTTCAAAATCAGGAAAAAGCAGGCAGGAAACAAATTTTTTATTTTCCCCAATGATCACCACCATATCGATAAGCTCTGAAGCGCATAACATTTGTTCGATAGGAATGGGACTGACATACTTGCCGTTTGATGTTTTGAAAATTTCTTTTTTTCTTCCGTTAATAAATAAATATCCATTTTCATCAAGGTAGCCCAAATCACCCGTATGTAACCAGCCTGCTGAATCGATCGTTTCCCGCGTAGCTTGCGGGTTATTGTGGTAACCTTTCATAATATTAGGGCCTTTAGCTAATATCTCCTGCTCATCAGAAATTTTTATTTCAACCCCCGGCCAAACCTTACCGACACTTCGATAACACACATTATTAGGGTAATTAGCAGCTAAAACCGGTGAGCTTTCAGTTAATCCATAACCTTGATACAGGTTAAGCCCGATATTATTGAAAAAGTTTTCCATTGTTTCACTCAATGCTGAACCACCGCTGATCACCATTTCTAGATTTCCCCCTAAAGCCTCTCTCAATTTTGAATAAATAAGTTTGTCATAAACTTTATCAAGCAGATTAGGCGGTCCTGGAGCCTTAGTAATAGCGCGTTTAAAGGCGCTCGACATGAGTTTTTTTTTGATACCGGATTGTTCATCTATCCGGGCATGCATTTTGGCATAAACCTTTTCTAATAAGCGGGGAACTAACGTAATAACCGAGGGCTGTACTTGTCTGAGTAATTCACCTACTTTTTTAATATCATCAGCAAAAAAGATAGGCGTGCCAGTGGAGATATAAAAATAAATAACCATTCGTTCAAAAACATGGGCCAAGGGTAAACAAGTCAGTGCTTTATCTTTTTCTGAATGCAGAGGGAATAATTGTGTCGTTCCTCTAATTTGTGATATCAGATTTTGGTGCGTAATTTCAACTCCCTTAGGCATTCCGGTTGAACCACTGGTATAAATAATGGTGGCTATATCTTTTGGGCCAACGGATTGTCGCATCTGAAAATAAAGATTCGGCTGTTTAGCAGATGATAGATCACCTAGCGTTAACAATTCCTCATAACTAATGGCATTTTTAGCGGAACGTTTAGGGTTATAGGAAATGATTTTAGTGAATGACGGCAAAAAGGGTTTTATTGCATCGGCTAATAATTCCTCATCATCTATAAAAAGATATTTAACATTACTGTCTTTGCTTTGAAACTCAAAATGCGCTGAAGATATATTTGCAAACATAGGCACTGAAATTGCCTTATTCACCATGATAGCAATATCAATCATCACCCATTGTGGGGAGGGGTTAGAAATCAAACCAACACCTTCACCCTCTTTGATTCCAAGTCGGCGTAAACCTAATGCCAGTCTGCGGATGGTTTCAGAAAACTTTTCAGTGGAAATTGTTTCCCAATAGCCCTTGTTTTTAAAGTTCAGAGCAGAATAATTGCTATATGTAGTGACAACATATTGAATCATCTGTGGGATAGTTGTGTATTTTTCCATCTCTATTTCCCTGTTTATCTTGTTACAACCAAGATTACGAAGAAGAAGAATAATTTTAGACTTAATTAGAGCAGCTCATATCTGCGCGCGTTCATAACAGACAGCTACTTGATAACTATAGAGCAATCAATATGATCCAAACGCTCGACCACTTCACATTCTTAACTTTGCGATTTTTATTAATAGATATTTCCTCACGCCCACCAAAAATATAGCCTATTTTGTACAATAAACAATTTCCGTAACTGCCATTAGCATTTGAAAAATAGAGCTAAATTGTTAATCAGCCCTGCTGCCTAGTTAAATTATTAATAGGCTGTGATAAAGTCGAGCAGGCTAAAATGAACTACTTTTAAGGATAGTATATGCAGGATGTCATTCACTTATTACAATCTCACCGTTCGATTCGCAGGTTTAAAAATATTCCGATAGAACAATCCATAGTGGAAGAATTAATCCGCTCCGGACAAGCGGCAGCGACCTCCAGTTTCATTCAGGCCTGTACAGTGATTCAGGTATCAGCAGGCGCTAAACGCGAGAAAATTGCACAGTTTGCAGGTAATCAGAGTTACGTGGCAAAGGCCCCCATCTTTCTGGTTTTTTGTGCCGATATGCATCGCCATCAACTCGCTTGTGAACTGCATAAAGTGCCCATGCAAAGTGGTTATACCGAACAATTATTAACCGCATCGGTCGATTGCGCTTTGTTTGCTCAAAATGTAGTCATTGGCGCGGAGGCATTAGGATTAGGCGCTTGTTATATCGGTGCGCTAAGAAACAATATAACAGCCGTATCATCATTGTTAGCACTACCTGAATTGGTTTTTCCCGTGTTCGGTTTATGTCTGGGTTATGCGGATCAAGATCCTGAAGTGAAACCTCGCCTGCCATTATCGCTAACACTAAAACAAAATAGCTATTCGCAAGACAAAACACTAAACCAAGCTGATCAAGACGATATAGCCGCACTTAAAATATATGACCAGCAGATAAGGGAGTATTATAAAAGCAGAACGGGTGCTCAAAAAGAGATGGGGTGGACTGAGCAGATATCAGGCATGCTGCAAAAAGAAGCACGACCGCACATGATGAAATTTCTACAAGGTAAGGGCTTTATGAACAAATAAAGACTCAAAATCAAATCAGCCAGGATAACGATAAAGCCTACCTGATATAAGCCTCGTTACGCTCTTTTAAAAAAGATGCGTAACGCAAAGCATTTTCAAAAATCATTAATAGTGTACGGATAACCAGATCGTTTCGTTATCGGGATCCGTCCAACTCACTTTATGTTTTTGCAAAGCTTGTATTTCTATATAATCCCCTGGTTCTAAATAAACAGTGGTTTGATTGTCGAATAAGATCATTGCTTGACCTTTTAAAAGGATCACCCATTCAGTTTTCTGCTGTTCATACCACCCTGTTTCAGGTGAGATATGCCCCCTGGATATTATGCGCTGTATTTGAACTGCATCATTTTGTACAATATTTTCAAAGACTTCTGTTGCTAATTCCTGGGGGATATTTGCAAATATATTTGCCATATTAATACCTCTAATATTCTGCCGCCAGGCCATTCACTCATTTTAAAAATTCAAGTTGAATCGGACAGCATTCTTATTCTTTACATGAATATAGTGAAAATTATCAATACTATTTTTATAGCAATAACATTGTTATATTAGCAGACCTTTATTTTAAAGACGAAATGTTATGAGTTATTTACCTTGTGTCGAAGTACAACCCAGATTAAGCGCAAATGCCGCCGTTATCTGGTTACATGGACTGGGCGCAGACGGACATGATTTCGAAGCCATTGTCCCGCAGTTATATTTACCGGAAACATTAGCAATACGTTTTATATTTCCTCACGCACCCTCGATACCTGTTACCATTAATGGTGGCTTAAAGATGCCGGCCTGGTACGATATTTTAGAGATGAGCATCGAACGCAAAGTTGACTTAACTGGCTTAAACCGTTCAGCCAAACAGATTCAAGCTTTAATAGACAGAGAAATTGACCGAGGGATCCCTGCCAATAGAATAGTCATAGCAGGCTTTTCTCAAGGAGGCGCAGTGGCTTATCAGGCAGCATTAAGTTATCCGAAACCTTTGGCCGGACTATTGGCTATGTCGACTTATTTTGCGACTAAAGACAGTATTCAACTCAGCGATGCAAATAAGAGCCTTAATATTAATATTATGCACGGCAGTCAAGATCCCGTAGTGGCTCCTCTCTTGGGCGAACAGGCATTACATTCACTAACCGAAATGGGATTTCAACCAAGTTATAAAAGTTATATAATGGAACACTGTGTTTGTGCTGCACAAATTACAGATATTTCTGCTTGGTTAGTTAATTTATTAGCGCCCAAATAAAACACCACAAATATAAGGCTTAAAAATGGCAAGACAAGTAACATACGCGTTTAAAGGCAAGCGTAAGACTATCCAATTTTCATACAATCAATTTCATGATATGTATGAGGCGGTCGCAGACGCTGAAGGTATCGATTTAAAAAGCTTTTTCGCGATGGAAAAACAGCTTGCAATGAGTTGCCGCGGCCAGGGGATTGCAAAAAACTTCCGCCTGACTGAATTTGCACGAATGGGTTTTGATAAAATCAAATTTGTCCGTGATGATGAACCGGAAAAATAATCACTCTGCGCATAAAGATAATAATCGAAATTCAGTTTTTGCCGGCAGATAAGCCGCGTTTTTTAGCCTAATCCGTTATTATCCCAAGGCTCTGATGGCCTTTTTATGCTCATTATTTCCCTGTATAGATTAAAATATTCAGCATTCAAATGCTGATTTGAGCTTCTTTTTTAATCCATCAAGAGGTTATAAACTAACAATAAGGTGATTATTGAGCAGAAAACTAACTGCTGCTGAGTTATTTCAACTGTTCGCAACTATATAAATCATCCTGAATCAATTATTACTCGTATAAGTGTTTAATATTTGCTATATTATTGCGCCCATGCCTACTAGTTACTCTTTTTTTTATTTATAAAACAAAGTCAGTGATTTAGTTTTGTGGTTATTTTAATAATTTGTGTTTGTGGCGACTTAATATAACCATAAACATTTTAATTTCGATTTCGGAGTGTTGCAATGAAAGTTCGTGCATCCGTTAAAAAAATCTGTCGTAACTGTAAAGTTATCAAGCGTCACGGTGTGGTGCGTGTTATCTGTGTAGAGCCGAAGCATAAACAACGCCAAGGCTAAGATCGATTTTGGATTCCAATAGTTTAATCAATAATAGTTAAACTAACTTTTTCTCATTTTTCATTTGTCGAGTATCCTACCGGGCTTTTCGCAAATGAATCGTTAACTTTTAAGGAGTGCATAGTGGCCCGTATCGCTGGCATTAACGTTCCTGATCATAAGCATGCTGTGATTGCATTAACA
>DATBNI010000501.1:0-4863 GCA_036554425.1 Psychromonas sp. | reverse complement strand
GTTACTGATGTTTGATGGTGACAATGATTGCACTGGTAAATTCTTCTCGATTTTAGGGAGCAATAACTCTTCGAAGCACATTTAGAGCAGATAAATCCGATTGGTCATTTCCATTCAAAAAGGGCGTCAATACATTGCTTTTCTGTTCCAGAATTTTTGAATAATTCGAGTAAACTATAGCCATGTTGGTGTTGAATCATATTTTGACCCATGATTAATATCCTAAACAGCTGAATTATCTTAAATATAGATCATGTTACACAACAATGGCTGTGTTTAGTGGGTAATCAGGTAGTTTTATGTCAGCTAGAATTCATTTTAACAAGTAGAAATGAATAGATAATTATTGGATTTGGTATTATTACGCAGCTGACGGTGCACAAGCTATTTTCTTTTTTTTACTGAACGTCCGGGTAATTCCAGCAGCGGCGCTTCCGGCCAGCGATGTTTAGGATATCTGCCGCGCATTTCTTTGGCGACCTCAAAATAGGAAGTGCACCAAAAATTGGCTAAATCACTGGTCGTCTGAATGGGTTTTCGTGCCGGTGAAAGCAGTTCAAAACGAATCGGAACTGTGTTGTTGGCCAGCATGGGGGAGTCTAACTGACCGAACATCTCCTGCAAAATAATAGCCACGGTCGGTCCCTGCTGCTGATCATAACGAATACTGATTGATTTACCGCTCGGCGCCAGATAAAACTCGGATGCCTGGGACGCTAAAGTTTGGCTTTCCTGCCAGGTTAAGGTCGCCATCAGCAAATCAGCGATATTCAGCTGCCTGAGCTGCTTGATGGTTTTTACCTTGCCGATATAGGGCAGTAACCAGTTATCCAACTGCTCGATTAAAGAGGCTTCGCTGATTTTAGGAAAATCCGCCATCACTGTGCTCAACCAGTTGACTCTCGCCAGCCATGAAGCGCAGCGGTTTGTCCAGTTGAGAAATGACAAGCCTTCCTGCTTTAGAATATCGGCAACACACTGGGAAAATTCATTGTCGGGAATCACGCTTAAGAGCTGCTCTTCCAGCACTAAAGCGCGGTAAGTGAGCTGCTGCCGGCCAATCACTTTCTCTTTTTTAGTATCTAAAGCGTAATGGCTATTCTCGATCAACTGTTCAGCCAGTACGGCTTTAATTTGAAAGATGGAAACAGCCGCGCAGCTGTAGATATTACCGTCTCTGTTTTTGCCGTCACAATCGCAGACCACCAGCCAGGCCTCACCTTGAACAGAGTCCATCTCTCTGAGCGTGACGCCCCGCCCGTTGGCGAGTAAATAGCGGTTGCTTTTGGCGCTGCGAATTTTGGCTAAACGATCCGGATAGGCCGTCAGTAATAAAGCCCCAGTGTAATGATTCAAGTCGAATAAACTGACTGGCTCGCCCAAGGTTGACAAACCCAGCGATTTTGCAAAAGATTTAGCCAGGGTGACCACCTGCTCTAAAGCGCCGATATTAATATTCCGCTTTGTTTTTAATGATTTTCTATCCGCCAGATAATCATTAAACAGCATTACGCGCAGCGCAATGTCAGAGCTCCCCGCATTGAATAAAATATCGCGTTCAGAAAGCAGGGCCGCCAGGATACAGGCGATTCTCTTTTCCAACACCGACTGACAGTTAAGCAACATGCTCGCCAGTCTTGGCTCCAGGCCCATTTTTAATGCACGGCTCCCCTGTTTGGTTATTTTGTTCTGCGCATCCAGTAAGCCTAAAACGCGGTTAAGGGAGCAGGCGACATCAAAGTGATGTTCAGGGGGCGGCGTTAACCAGTTAACCTCTGCATAGGTGGTGATCCCCCAGGCAGCCAGATCCAATACTAAGCTGGTCAAATCTGTGTTGGTTATCTCCTCGGCCTGAAAATCCTTGAGCCCCTGATGTTTTGCCTCACTGTACAGGCGAATAGCCCGCCCGCTCTGCAAACGCCCTGCCCGCCCTGCTCTCTGGGTGGCTGAGGCTTTGGATATGTAGGTTGTTTCTAATCGCGACAAACCGCTTTTAACATCAAAGCTTAATACTTTTTCTAAGCCCGAGTCGATAACAGTGCTGATACCTTCAATGGTTAAACTGGTTTCCGCAATGTTGGTGGAAAAGATAATTCGACGTTGACCGCCTGTTTTTTTGCTCAGCACCAGCTCCTGCTGTGCTAGTGCCAGGCCGCCATATAAAGGTAATAAATCCAGGCTTGAGCCAAGTTGCTGCGCGGCTAACTGGATGGCTCTTTTTATTTCCCCCTGCCCGGGTAAAAACACCAGAATGTCACCCGTGTTTGTGTCATTTAATGCAGTGTTAAGCGCACTCATCACCTGCTGGTCAAGGTATCCGGAGTGAGCTATGTATTGCATTTCAACGGGGTAGGTTCGTCCCGGGCATTTTATTACCGGGGCATGATTAAGATAATTTGCGAGCAGAGTCGTGTCGATCGTCGCCGACATCACCAATAAGGTCAGATCATCCCGATAGGCTTGTTGAACTTCCAATGCCAGCATTAAGGCTAAATCAGCATGGATAGAACGCTCATGAAACTCATCGAAAATAATCAGCCCGACATCACTCAACTCAGGATCATTTTGCAAACGGCGGGTTAATACTCCTTCGGTAACAATTTCCAGTACTGTATCCGCTGATATTTTCCGTTCATTGCGAATTTGGTAACCAATACGCTGCCCTACTTTTTCACCTAACAGTTTTGCCAGATAAAAAGCGATCGATTTAACCGCAACTCTTCGCGGCTCCAGTAAAATTATCTTTTTACCCTTTAAAAAAGGCGCTCCAAGCAGGCTTAACGGAACAGCGGTTGATTTACCCGCCCCCGGCTCGGCTTGCAGCACTAATGCCGCGTGTTGGCTTAGGGTTTCTTGTATTTTCGGAATAAAATCATAAATTGGAAGCACGTGTAAAATAACCTGCATAGAGTGAATGTTGTCAATACTGCGCATTATAACTGAAAACCTGCTCAGACGTTATTGACCGATGGAAACTTGCCTGCATGATTTTACAATTGCAGTCACTAATGAGTTTTCCAGCAACAGCAAAGGGCGGCCGAAATGACTCAGAACAGAGTTGATTAACCGCTGGTAACATCTCTTTTTCGGGGAAGGGAACATTAACAAACTTGTGCGTCACTTTTTAAGTGGGTGATGCAGCAGGCAAGGATAATAAATAGTTCCCCAAAAACATGAATAAAAAATGAATAACTGTGGCCTCTGTAATACAATTTAAAAAAAATCAAAATAAAACCACCTGAAATCGACAAAGGTTAATTGACTGATTATAATTTACTTGCTATAGATAGCCGCCGAAAATATACGGAAGCATTTTAACGTAATTTTCTCTATTATTTTATTCTCACTTTGCCACTGTATTGATGCCAGCAATTAGCACAATCAATCATGCATCAATTAAGGAAATTTCTATGCCAACTCAAACAAAAAAAACATTGGGCATTTTAGCCATCGCCGGAGTGGAGCCGTATAAAGTAAAACGCGGTGAAGAATATATGGATAAAGCTCAACGTGAGCATTTTACTAAAATCCTTAATGCATGGCGCATTCAATTACGTCAAGAAGTTGACCGTACGGTTGATCATATGAAAGATGAAGCGTCAAACTTTCCCGATCCCATTGACCGTGCAACGCAGGAAGAAGAGTTCAGTTTAGAACTTCGTGCGCGTGACCGTGAACGCAAATTAATTAAAAAAATTGAAAAAACTTTAAAGAAAATAGAAGAAGATGATTTTGGTTTTTGTGATTCTTGCGGCGTAGAAATCGGCATCCGCCGTTTAGAAGCCCGCCCAACGGCGGATTTATGCATTGACTGTAAAACATTAGCCGAAATCAAAGAGAGACAGATAGTTGGTTAATCGCCCTCTTTTTGTAAAACAAACGGTTAGCCATGGGCTAACCGTTTTTGTTTATGAGTTAAGCTTTGCCTGAGCCGGTCACATATCGCGGACGCTTTGCCCCCTCGCCTTCAGGTCCAATGCACTTTGGCTCTTTGGTGGCAGCGTTGGGCAGTTATCTGCAGGCAAAATCTCAGCGGGGATCATGGCAAGTTCGTATTGATGATATTGATCCCCCCCGAGAAGTAAAAGGTGCCGCGCAGGATATTCTCCTGACCCTGCAGGCTTACGGACTAAACTGGGATGGAGAGGTCATTTACCAAAGTAATAGCAGCCAATCTTATGACCGTATTCTCAGCCAACTGGCAGCGCAAAAACGCTGTTATGCATGCGCCTGCAGCCGTAAAATAATTCGCCAAAGTGGCGGGCTTTATTTGGGCACCTGCCGGGATAAAAATCTTCCGGAAGTAAATCATGCACTGCGCATTAATTTACATAATATGGCCCATACTGTGACCCGTTTTGATGATAGATTGCAGGGAAGTGTATTATTAGATAGCCAGCAAGCATCTGAAGATTTTATTGTCAGGCGTAAGGATGGGTTATATGCCTATAATCTTGCAACCGTCATAGATGATATCAATCAAGGTATTACAGAGATAGTACGAGGTGCAGATCTGCTCCATACCACGGGTAAGCAACTAACTTTATATCAGCTCTTAAATAAGCCTTCCCCCGGTTATTTACACTTGCCCGTCGCGGTGACAGCGCCCGGCCAAAAGCTTTCCAAACAAAACCACGCGTTAGCAATCACTAGAGACAATCCCATTCCAACCTTATTAGCGGCACTGCACTTTCTCGGACACACTGTCCCGCAGGGAATTGCGCTGAAAAGTTGCTCCGAAATACTAAAATGGGCAATACAAAACTGGTCGCCAGGCAAGCTGCCGCAGCTTGCTGAAATTCAAATCAAAAATTAATTTGTCTTTCATCTCCCGCGCACATAAAATAGGCGTATATTTTGACA
>DATBNI010000487.1:0-2108 GCA_036554425.1 Psychromonas sp. | reverse complement strand
GTGCCCACTTTAATAGTTCTCTTATATCATTTGCAACTTATCCTAAGAATCCACTTCGAGCGAGCAGATCCATGGTTGATTTATTGCCATTGTGACTTGTCGATGCTTTATCACCGAGCATTAAACGTTCTAAATAACGGGCGATAACGTCAACTTCTAAATTGACTTTGGTGCCCACTTTGTAGTTCACCATAGTAGTTTGCGATATGGTGTGCGGGATAATAGTTAATTTGAAAGCAGCGCCGTTAATTTCATTGCTGGTTAAACTCACACCATCAACGGTAATTGAGCCTTTTTCCGCGATATATTTAGCTAATTCATCGGGCGCTTTGATCCAGTATTCAACGGCATTGCCAAGCGGAATAACGGCCGTCACTTCACCCACGCCATCCACGTGCCCGCTGACAATGTGTCCGCCAAAACGGTCATTCATCTGCATCGCTTTTTCTAAGTTAAGCAAAAAACCACTTTGAATTTGAGAAAAACCACTGCGCTTTAAGGTTTCATGGGAAAGGTCGGCATCGAAGCCCTGCTTGCTTAATTTAGTCACCGTTAAGCAAACACCATTATTGGAAATGCTGTCACCCAGCTTTACATCACTTAAATCAAGGCTGCCCGCATCCACGCTGATGGTGATGTCTTTGGCATTGTGTTTAATGGCCGTCACCTTACCCACTGCCGCTATAATTCCTGTAAACATACTAACCCCGGTTACTTATAATGCGAATATCATTGCCAATCAAAACCACATCCTGCAGTGTTAATTGCACAACATCATTCATTGTTGAATAATCAGGCAAGTTTACTAAGTTTCGGGCCTGACTGCCCATTAATTTTGGCGCCTGATAAAGAATAAATTGATCTACAAGCTGATGATTAAAAAATTCACCCGCAAGTGTCGCCCCGGCCTCAACCCAAAGATCGTTGATTTCATAATCATTTAACTGGGTTAACAGCGCCTTAAGGTCAATCCGGCCATGGCCATCATCGCGGCCTATCAGTTGCTCTACATCGGCGTTTAATGAATTCTTATTTTCCGGTAGATCGTGACGGGGAAGCAGGGACACCAGCAAAACCTTGCCTTCAAGTGAAAACAGTTTTTCCTTGAGGGTAAGTTTATTGCGGGAGTCTAAAATAATGCGTATCGGCTGGCGGATTTCAGAAGGCGTCAATGTAAGATCAAAATCCGGATGATTTTTTAAGCTTTCATAACGCACATTTAAGCTCGGATCATCATTAATAACAGTCGCGCTGCCGGTTAATACCGCGCTTTGTAAGGCGCGGAAATATTGCACATCACAACGCGCAGCGGATCCTGTGATCCATTTGCTCTGACCATTTTTAAGGGCCGTTTTACCGTCTAAACTGCTGGCAAGTTTAACCGTAACGCGGGGCTGTTTAAACTGCATGCGTTTAATAAAACCACGGTTTAAATCCATTGCTTCATTTTCAAACAAACCAAGGTCGACTTTGATACCCGCCTCGGTCAATATTTTAATCCCTTGTCCGGCAACCTTAGGGTTAGGATCAACCATGGCAACGATCACGCGCTTGACCCCGGCTTTGGTTAAGGCTAAGGCGCAGGGCGGCGTGCGGCCGAAGTGGGCGCAGGGCTCTAAGGTCACGTAACAAGTTGCACCCTGAGCTTTTTCCCGGGCGATCGCCAGGGCATTCACTTCGGCATGTCCTGAGCCTGTTTTTTGATGAAATCCTTCGCCCACTATCAGTGAATCAGCGACAATCACACAGCCAACATTCGGATTGGGTGAGCTGGTAAAGCGCCCTTTTTTGGCCAGCATTATCGCGCGGGCCATATAGTGTTTATCTAAGTCTGAAAAAACAGCAGTGTTCATTAATATTCAATCTTCCACATTAATAACAGTAAACATTTTACCTAAAGCATAAAAAATCAGTCTTCGAGCTTGGCTATTTCCTCTCCAAACTCTTTGACATCTTTAAAGGAGCGGTAAACCGACGCAAAACGTATATAGGCAATTTTATCTAAGCCCTTAAGTAATTCCATGACCAGTTCACCGACCATTTTTGAGGTCACTTCGCGCTCTCCGGTTGCCCGCAGGGTAGATTTAAGTTTATTAACACCGGCGTCA
>DATBNI010000464.1:0-6015 GCA_036554425.1 Psychromonas sp. | reverse complement strand
TCAAAGGTAGCGATAAAATCATAGGCAAAGATACCGCCCAGAAACAGAGCCTGCGGATGAGAAGATCGGGTTTTAATGCGCTTTACAATGAAACGTAAAGCATCTACCGGTGATGATGATTTTAAACGCTGATCTTCATCGCCACTGCTGTCCGATTTCGGGAAAACAAGCTGTAATTGATTGGGGGAATGTTGGCTGATTATTTGTGTGGAAAATTTCGGTGTAATAAAAGTAAGCAGGTCTTTACCGTTATCTGTTAATGCATCTAAGGTAACAGTGAGGCCACGGCAGGTTATTTTCATACAGGCATCAATCAGCATTAAGCTTTTAAGATGGGTTTTACTTTCAATCTCGGCGGAATCGAATAATAGATGATTGTCTGTATTGGCACTGAACCTTTGAAATAAACCGAGCGAGTCACTGATATATTCACAGTCTGCAGAAATGCTTTTTAATACGCCTATGGGATGATTAGTATTCATTTATTTATCCTTTAAAATTATCTCTGTTAATGGGTTATTGATTATTCACATCTGCCATCGCCAAGATTGTTTAAGGATTTTATTGGTAATATTCATGTTTTTTCTCAAATATTCTATTAAAAGCTAATGCCCAAATACAAAAAAAGCCCGCATATTGCGAGCTTAAAATTTGGTTTTTTGGAAAATATACAGATATAAAAAAACCTCATTGCTCGCTTAGGAGAATGAGTGCCACCAAGAATCATTAAGAGAAGTTGCTGTTAAAATCATATATCATGTATTCCATAAAGTTATGGCAACCATTTTTTGCGATTATGCTTTTAATGTCAAGGTGATTTTTAGGAAATTATCGTTATTTGGATTTCATTCACATGCAAAATTTTCGGAAATTGATATTAATGGCTGTTTATTCGCACTCACTCCTTTGGAATATTCATGTTAATTGATCTTCACTCACACACGAAAGCTTCTGACGGGCAGTTAACACCTAAAGAATTGGTTGTGCGGGCAGCAAATCGTCAGGTCGATATATTGGCCATTACGGATCATGATACCGTTGATGGGTTAGCCGAGGCGCAGCAAACTATTATTGAGCATAAACTCAAGCTCACTCTTATTAACGGTATTGAGATAACCACGGACTGGTTAAATCATGAGATACATGTGGTAGGTGTTAATATCGATCCTGCGCACCCAGAGTTAAGCGAACTTATCAAAGTGCAAAAAGAAAAACGTGAAAATCGGGCGATTGAGATGGGACTGCGCCTGGCCAAAGCGAAAATACCCGGGGTTTACCAAGGCGCGAAGGCATTGGCGGGGGATGGCGCCATTACCCGGGCACATTTTGCGCGTTATTTAGTTGAGATAGGTGTCGCGGCGACTTTTCAAAAGGTATTTGATAAATATTTAAGCCGCGGAAATACCGGTTATGTACCGCATAATTGGGTAGATTTGGCGTGCGCCATAAAGGTTATCCAGCAAGCCGGCGGACAGGCAATCTTAGCGCACCCTAATCACTATGGTTTGTCAAACAAATGGATGCGTCGTTTACTGACTGAATTTAAGCTGTTTAACGGCGATGCAATGGAAGTGGCAATGGGGCAACAATCACCACAAATGCGTTTACAGCTTGCAATTTGGAGCAATGAGTATAAGTTGCTCGCTTCACAGGGCAGTGATTTCCATTTTGTAGGTCGTTGGCGGGATCTCGGTAGAGGGTTACATTTACCGGAGACGGCAAAACCAGTTTGGGCTGATTGGCCAAGTTATTTGTCAGCAACTTTAGTATAGAAAGAAGAAAAAATACAATGAGTCAATTTTTTTATGTACACCCTGAAAATCCCCAAGTTCGCCTGATTAAGCAAGCGGTAGAGATATTGAAAAAGGGTGGGGTGATTATTTATCCAACGGATTCCGGTTATGCATTGGGTTGCACGATCGACAATAAACAGGGTTTGGAAAGAATCTGTCAAATTCGGGATTTGGATAAAAAGCACAACTTCACCCTGGTATGCCGTGATCTCTCTGAAATAGCGACCTATGCACGAGTGGATAACCAGGCCTATCGTGCGCTTAAAAATAATACCCCGGGTGCCTATACCTTTATTTTCAAATCCACCAAAGATTTACCCAAACGTTTAATGAATCCGACTAAACGCACTATCGGCATTCGTATTCCCGATAATGTGATTGCTTTGGCATTATTGGAAGCCTTAGGTGAGCCTTTAATGACCACAAGTTTGATTCTTCCTGGCAGTGAAAGTACGGAATTTGATCCTGAAGATATGAAAGACAAATTATCCCATCAAGTGGATTTGATTCTGACCGGTGGGTATTTAGGCGAGTCGCCGACCACCGTCATTGATTTTTCCGATGATGACGTGATCATTGCACGGATTGGTGCCGGAGATATAACACCCTTTCAATAATTTAAACAAACCAAGTTGTTGCTCAGGAATTATCCGGCAGCAATTTATTTAAATAAAATAGTTTGCCGGCACTGGGGAATTTTATTTCATATAGAGTAAAATAACCGGTACCGGTATTGGCATAATGAGAATTACCCAAGGAATATAATATGAGTGAAAAATTACAAAAAGTATTAGCACGAGCAGGTTTAGGATCTCGTCGTAAAATGGAAGTTGTTATCCAGGAAGGGCGTGTCAGCGTAGACGGCAAAGTTGTCGGTCTTGGTGAGCGCGTCAGTGAAGAGCAGGTGATTCGTGTTGATGGACATATAGTCAAAAATAGAACCCCTGAAAATACCATCTGCCGAGTGCTTGCCTATAATAAACCTGAAGGTGAAATTTGTACCCGCAGTGATGAAGAAGGGCGCACCACTGTATTTGAGCGCTTACCGAGTTTGAAAGGTGCCCGTTGGATTTCTATCGGACGCTTAGATATCAACACCTCTGGTTTGCTGCTGTTTACCACAGATGGTGAATTTGCCAATAAAATGATGCATCCCAGCCAACAAATTGAACGGGAGTATGCTGTCCGTGTATTTGGCGATGTGACCGAGGCGATACTCAATCGCCTGCGCATGGGTGTTCAGTTAGAGGACGGGGAGGCTAAATTTTTAGACATCAAAGAATCTGGCGGTGAGGGCATTAACCGTTGGTTCCATGTTGTCTTAACTGAAGGCCGGACACGTGAAGTGCGCCGTTTATGGGAAAGCCAGGGACTTCAAGTTAGCCGTCTAATGCGTGTGCGTTACGGTAATATCGCCTTAAATAATCAATTACCCCAAGGTGGTTGGAATGAGCTTAATCTTAAGGAAGTTAACTACTTGCGTAAATTAGTTGATATGCCTAAAGAGACTGAGTCAAAAGTAAAGGTAGATGTGTCTAAAGATTCTAAATTTACAAATCCGCAGGCGCGTATCCGTCGAGCGGTAAAAAAACATGCTCAACACCGCAAGGCAGGCGAACGCCGCCGCACTAAGACACGCACGCGCAGCTAATAGCAAACTCAAAACTATTTTTAGAAAAAGCATACCCAGATATGCTTTTTGGTTTTTAATAAAACCTCATTTTTGCTAAATGTAGTTTTTATCTTCCGGTATTAATGGTAAATTAATATTGTTGACCGTCAACAATATTAACTCATCACCTTAAAAAGGAATCCCATGATTAAAAAATGTTTATTTCCCGCAGCTGGTTACGGCACCCGTTTTTTACCGGCAACCAAGTCAATGCCGAAAGAGATGATGCCTATTGTTAACAAACCGCTTATTGAGTTTGGTGTTGACGAAGCCTTAGAAGCTGGTATGAATACCATGAGTATAGTTACTGGTCGTGGTAAACACTCCTTGATGGATCATTTTGATTTGAATTATGAGTTAGAGAAAGAGATCAGCGGTACTCCCAAAGAAGAAAAGCTAAAAGATATTAGATTAATAATGGATCAGGCAAATTTCACTTTTATTCGTCAGCGCGAAATGAAAGGACTGGGTCATGCTATTTTAGTCGGTAAAGAATTAATTGGTGATGAACCTTTTGCCGTGGTGCTTGCTGACGATCTGTGTATCAATGAAGGCAATGGTGTCCTGAAGCAGATGGTTGATTTATACAAACAATTCCGTTGTTCAATCGTTGCTGTTGAAGAGGTTCCTGAAGATCAAATACACAAATATGGCGTGATCAAAGGGGAGATGATCAAAGATGATATCTACCGTGTTGATGATATGGTCGAAAAGCCTGCACCCGGTACAGCGCCCAGTAATTTAGCCATTATCGGTCGTTATATATTAACGCCCGATATTTTTGATATTATCGAAGAGACCACTCCCGGCAAAGGCGGCGAAATACAAATTACCGATGCGCTACTGACACAGGCTAAAAGAGGCTGTGTGCTGGCCTATAAATTTAAAGGAAAACGTTTTGATTGTGGTAGTGTTCCTGGATATATCGAAGCGACAAACTACGTTTATGACAATATTTACACAGATAAATAATTCTTTCAATTAAAATGCGTTAACCGTAAAAGGGCAGGTCTCTTTGCGGTTCAAATACTGCCCGTTGACCTTATATTTACTCAGACTCTTCAGGTAGTTTGGTTATACAAAAGCACATTAATAGGGTTTTAAGTGAATTTATTACTTTTAAACCCTCTTTATTGGCTGATAGCCTGACGGATATAACCGTTATTTTCAGCTAATAATACGCTTGCCTTAACAGCATCTGTATTGGTTAAGATCATCACAATGGCTGTTTTACAGTGTCCATTACATTGCAGTAAGGCCTTTTCTGCTTCTTCCCGCTGGCAATCGGTTGCTGCGACCACTATCCTTTTTTGTCGTTCAATTAGTTTGGCGTTTGTTGCCTGCACATCCACCATTAAATTACCGAAGACTTTACCAGTGCGGATCATCGCGCCCGTGCTGAGCATGTTTAAAATTAATTTTTGGGCGGTGCCGGCTTTTAAACGCGATGAACCGGTCAGCACTTCGGGCCCGACAACCGCGCAGATATTAACATCACTGATCTTAGACATAGCACTGTCGGGGTTACAGTTAATACTGATCACCTGTGCATTGATAGATTTTGCGTAGTGCATCGCCCCGATAACATAGGGGGTACGGCCACTGGCCGCTATTCCTACTAATACATCGTTTTCATTAAAGTTGATATCCTCTAAATCAGACTGACCCGCTTGTTGATTATCTTCAGCATTTTCGACTGCTGTTAATATCGCCTTATGGCCACCCGCAATCAAAGCCATGACCTGCTCAGCCGGTGTTCCGAAGGTTGGCGGGCATTCACTGGCATCTAAAATACCCAAACGGCCCGAAGTACCCGCACCACAATAAATAAGGCGTCCATTGTTATGAAAAGCAGCACTAATTAAATCAACCGCCTGGGTGATTTCCGGCAGAGCCAGTTCCACTGCCAATGCGACTTTTTTGTCTTCTGCATTGATCACTTTAAGTATTTCAAGGGTCGATAGCGTATCTATGTTACTGCTTGCGGGGTTGCAGCTCTCTGTCATTAAACTTGCTAGGGGTGTTGGCATCTTTGTGCTCTTTAATTAATAAGTAAGATTTTTTTTTGATTGAGATAAAGGATGTTATTATCTTTAAATTCAGTGTTTCGATATAATATGCAAACTTTCTAAAATTAACAGGTTCAATATAACATGATGAACTTTAACAGCCTTCTTTTACAATTAAAAAATTTTAGTATAGTTGGAAAAATCATGGATTTTTCAAGGGGTTTTTTAATAATTTTATTATTTTTAAGTATTGGAAAGTTAATGAGCAGTTATCTGCCTTTTGCTTTTCCAGGCAGTATTCTCGGATTGATTTTACTTTTTTGTTCATTGAATTTGAGACTGGTCAAAGTTGAATGGATAATGATGTCCGGCTCCCTGCTGCTAAAGTATATGGCTATATTGTTTATCCCTATTGGCGTCGGGCTAATTAATCACTTAGACCTCATTTTTGACAATTGGTTTGTGATTACTTTTTCATTTATTTTTACAACCTTATTAATGCTTTTATCCGTCGGACATTTGTACCAGTTTTTAAATAAAA
>DATBNI010000439.1:0-7966 GCA_036554425.1 Psychromonas sp. | reverse complement strand
AAAACGCCCCTCCCCGATATACTTTAAACTTGAGTGAATATTAAATGACTCCCGCGCTTAATGGAACGGACTTAGGGAGACACTGAATAAGTCTCTCAAAGGCGTGATTAGGGCTATAGTCAACGGCACAGTATGGATTAACTGACCATCTCCGATGCCGGGTAGCAGCATAACAAGCCCGATATTTTTTGGGGCGGATGGATAAATTGATTCTCTGGCAGCCGCTGAAAAAGAAGATCTCGAAAGTACTAATACTTTATGGTTTAAGTTGTGCAAATCTACAGTTAACTAAATGATTAAACAACAATAAACCTTATGATTTAAGCAAAATCGTTAATGACTTCACGAAAAACCTAGAACGAAGCAACCTCAAAGAATGAATAAAAATACCTAACCAGGCTGCAGAATTTATCATTTTAGCCGTCTATATAAAGCACTGAGGCAATGTTATTGCCTCAGTTTAAAGCTTTTAGTGATTAAGCATGGCGAACTATGCTCTGTCTCTATTCTTCAATTTTCTTCTTACGGCGCATAGGTGCAAAACCAGCCTCTTTCGCTTCATGGAAAATTTTATTTGCTGCTGCTTTGGGTTTTCGGATTTTGCTGCTCTGTTTCTTTTCAGCTTTATGATTGACAGGCTTAGTTGCTGGCACCTTAACCACTTTTTCAACAACGCCTTTAAATTTGGGTTTAATGCCATCAACACGGTCAAAAGTAATTTGTTGTTGCACAAATTCTTCGACTTTTTTAAAGTTTACCCAGTCTTTAGGACCAATGATTGAAATCGCATCGCCCTTCTCACCGGCGCGACCTGTCCTACCTATGCGATGGATATACTCTTCCGTATGTTTAGGGATATCAAAATTAAAAACATGGCTGACATTGAGTAAATCCAATCCGCGGGAAGCGATATCCGTTGTCACTAACAGCTGCGCTTTCCCGCGGGAAAAACTGTCCATAATGGTATTACGGTTGTTTTGCGCTAAATCGCCATGTAAGGCCAAAGTGCTATAACCTCTTTCACTGAGCGCAGCACTCAGACGTTGCGCATCCAGACGCGTTGCGGTGAAGATGATCGCCTGTTTAATTTCTTCATTTTGTATAAAATGGAAGAGTAATTTTTCTTTTTGGTTTAAGTTGTCTGCCAGGTAAAAACGCTGTGATATTTCACTGTGCTGCTGATTTTCTTCACCAATAGCAATGCGTACGGGTGCTTTTAATAATTCACCGGCAAATTCATTCACTTCGGCATGGCCTAAGGTGGCTGAAAATAACAATGTTTGGCGCAAACGGTGGTTAGCTGCTGAGTTAACCGCCTTTAATTGCTCTGCAAAGCCTAAATCCAGCATGCGATCTGCTTCATCTAGAATTAACAACTCTAAGCCTTGTAGATGTAATAACCCTTTTTTCAGATGATCCACTATTCGTCCTGGCGTTCCAACGACAAAATGCGGGTCTTTATCCAAGGCCTTAACTTGATCGTTAAAGTTTTCACCGCCTAATACTAAAGTCGATTTCAAACTGGTATTTGACACTAATAAACGCAGTTGCGCATAAACCTGTTTTGCAAGCTCGCGTGTCGGCGTTAATATTAAAACGCGCGGATCACGTTTGGTTAATGCACGTGTTTTTAAAACGCGCTGCATAGCTGGTAGCAGATACGCTAATGTTTTACCCGACCCGGTTTTTGATGATGCCAGTAAATCTTTCCCAGCAACGGCAATGGGAACGGCTTCAGCTTGAATTTGTGTCGTTTCAGTGAATCCAAGATGGGATAATGAAATGATTAAACGGCGGTCAATGGGTAAATCATCGATCAGCAAAGTACTCTCCAAAAGGCAATATTATTAATAATCTGGGCAGTATAACGATTAAGCGCCAAAAGAAGAAAAAAAATTTACCTTGTCCGGCAATTAATCTCTTTTAATGTCAAAAAATAAACACAAAAAAGCCAAAATAATTGGCTTATAGACAGCATTGATAAAGCCGCAGTTGCTTAAATTGCGCTTAGACCCATTTCAAAAATAAGTTTTTCAGCTGTACAGTCAAAGTTCAGCGTCACTTCTAAGCTAACCCCGTCATCAGCTGTTGTTTCCTGTTCGGTAATAACGACACTTTCGAAACGTGTTTTTGCCGCATCAATATATTTTTTTGCCAGTGCTTTCACCGCATCACTGTCTTTTCCGGTAAATGGCAACACTAAGACAGTATCATCTTCGCCAATCACACTGCCTAATTCAACAAATGAACCACATGCTTCGCATACGTCATCGACGTTTTTATCTTGAGACATAACAACCTCTTATCCAATGTTTTTTGTATGGTTATTATAACGCGCTTTAAAGATAATCCCAACAAATTTGAAACAGGACTATGCCCTTCTGATCAGGCAAAAAAAAGGCGATATAAAAATATCGCCTTTCTAGTTAATGAAGCTTAGGGATCACGCTAACGGGTATTTTTTCAAATGCCAAACGTTTGCCACATAGTCTTCGATGGATCTGTCCGAGTTAAATTTACCCATTGCAGCGGAGTTACGAATCGCTTTCTCTGCCCATAGGGATTTATTTCTGTATGTTGCATCAATTGCTTGGTGTGCTTTACAGTAAGACTCATAATCCGCTAAGCAAAGGTACTCATCACCGTATTCAAGCAAGCTGCGTTTGATATCGGATAATGCGCCCGGTTGTCCGGGTGTAAAGAAATCCGAGTCTAACCAATCAATTACTGCTTTCAGCTCTGGGTTATTGTAATAATAATCGTAAGGATTATAACCCGCTGTTTTCAGCTCTTTAACTTCAGCAACACTCAGACCGAAGATAAACATGTGCTCAGCACCTATCTCTTCTGCCATTTCGATATTTGCACCATCCATAGTACCGACGGTTAAGGCACCATTAAGCGCAAACTTCATGTTGCCTGTACCGGAAGCTTCTAAACCAGCAGTTGAAATCTGTTCAGATATATCGGCTGCAGGGAACATCTTTTCAGCAAGTGATACGCGGTAGTTTGGTAAGAAAACAACTTTCAATTTACCTTTGATACGTTGATCACTGTTTACTTTATCTGCTACTTTGTTCAATGCATAAATAATCTGTTTTGCCATATGGTAACCGGGAGCGGCTTTTGCACCAAATAAGAAAACACGCGGGACCATGTCGTAATCCGGATTCTCCAATAAACGTTTGTACAGGGTTAAAATATGAATCAGGTTTAACTGCTGACGTTTATATTCGTGCAGACGTTTAATTTGAATATCAAAAATGGCATCGGCAGAAACTTCAACACCGGTCAACTCTTTAATGATGTGGACTAACTCAACTTTATTGTCGCGTTTGATATCCATAAAGCGATTCTGGAAGACAGTGTCAGTCGCTTTGGGTAACGCATCTTTTAATTTATCAAGGTTTACCACCCAATCTGCACCCACTGTTTCATCGTATAATGCTGCCAGTGCAGGATTACAGGCTTTTAACCAACGACGTGGTGTAATGCCGTTGGTGACATTAATTAATTTAGTTGGGTACAACTCATTAAATTCAGGGAACAAATCTGTTTTCACCAATTCAGAGTGAACCGCTGCAACGCCATTTACTTTGTGAGATGTCACAACACATAAATTAGCCATGCGCACCATACGTTGACCATTTTCTTCAATGATCGACAATTTGGCTTTCATGTCGTCATTATCAGGCCATTGTTTTTCAACCGTCTCAAGAAAACGACGGTTAATTTCATAAATAATTTCTAAGTGGCGGGGTAATACTTTTTCAAATAATGCAACAGACCACTTTTCTAACGCTTCTGGTAATAAAGTATGGTTTGTGTAAGCAAAAACATTCTGACAAAGTGACCATGCAAAATCCCACTCAAGGCGCTCTTCGTCAACCAGGATACGCATTAACTCGGGAATGGCGATGGTTGGATGGGTATCATTTAATTGAATGGCCACTTTTTCAGCTAAAATTGACCAATCATTTCCTGCGCGTCTGAAACGGCGTAAAATATCTTTCACTGAACATGCACAGAAAAAGTACTGCTGAATTAAGCGTAACTCTTTACCTTCATCTGTTGAATCATTCGGGTACAATACTTTTGATACGGTCTCAGCTTTTGATTTTTCAGCCTGTGCATCAACATAACCACCCGCATTAAACACATCCCAGTCAAAAGCTTCATCGGCACGGCTTTCCCATAAACGCAGAATATTGACTGTTTTAGCGCCGTAACCGACAATCGGCACATCCCATGGCACGCCTTTAAGTTTTTGACCGGCATGCCAAACTTTATGTGATACACCATTTTCATCAATAACGGTTTCAACATAACCATATAACGGCACATGCTGAATAGATTCAGGGCGACAAATTTCCCAAGGATTGCCGTATTCACGCCATGTATCCGGGCGCTCAATTTGGCGGCCATCCTGGAATGATTGAGCAAAGAGACCATTTTCATAATGGATACCGTAGCCAATTGCCGGGTAGCCTAAGGTTGCTAAAGAATCAATAAAACATGCGGCTAAACGGCCAAGACCGCCATTACCCAAAGCCATATCCGGCTCTTCTTCGCAAATCTCATATAAATCTTTACCCAGACCTTTTAATGCATCCTGTGCTACGTTGAATAATTCCAAATTATGTAAGTTATTTGAGAGCAGACGGCCCATCAAAAATTCAAGTGACAGGTAATTGACAGCCCGGGTGTCATGCCCTGAATGACTCTTTTGAGTGTCAGTTAGTTTCTCAAAAACCAATTCATTGACAGCGTGACAGGTTGCATTCCACCATGCTTTATTATTTGCCTTACTTTCTTCCGTCGCTAACCCTTTATGCAGACGGTCTAGGATAGCCTGCTGCATCTGCTCTGTTGTGCAGGCTATTGCTGGTGCTCTTTCAGCTGATTTGTTTATAGTCATTGTTGTTTTTGCTGGCTGCTTCTTCGCCATTGTTTTTTTCTCGGCTAGCACTTTTGCTGTGTGTTTTTTCTTGTTCGTTTTAGTCGGCATATAATATTCCTACATTTCTGATAAATAAATACGTGATTTCCATAGAATATGATAATACGCTGCTGTTAAATTGAAAAAAAACCAAGTTAAACTTCAATTTTTTTTATTTTACTGTATTTCTTGATTTTACTTTAATTGTTTATTTTTTAAGTGACGGATTTTTGTACTGCAAAAACTAAATTAGCAATAATCTGGATGTCTAAAATTGTTACTCTGCTTCTCCTTACGCCCCCTGAATATGAATCTATTTATTCAGACCGAGTGCTCTCTGTACGGCAGAGCCAGATCCATAAAATCAGTTTTATTTTCGATCCTGTGATGAAAACACATTGTTATCCAAAATTTAAGATAATTATTTTTACCTCGCGGGGTGATTAAAATCAACGAGTCAAGGTTAGATTTGGCATTTTTTGTGCACCTACTCTCATAAAAAGCAACATTTCCAACTTGCTTTAATAAAAAAACCACATTTAACTCACTGAGTTTAAATAAAATATCGCCGACCAGTAAAGTGCCTAATTGATCACAGCAAAAGCATTGTTAATGGATAAATTTGTATTTTTATGGATAGAGAGTAATTGCGCCTTGCAATCGAGCGGGTAAGCAGGCAGTTATACAGTTAGTTATATATAGGCAGGTATAAGGGATTTAGATTGAGCGGTAGTCTGAGATGAAAAAATAAAAAACGAGGGGGTAACCCTCGTTTTTTAAAAAGCATTCACTTTATTTAAGCATATAATTCACTGTGTGAGAGTGGATTATAATCCAGCTTTAGCAAAGGCTTGGGCAACAATTTCCTGGGCTTCTTTTTGGATCAAGGCAATATGCTCTTCACCAATAAATGACTCTGAATAAATTTTATAGATATTTTCTGTACCCGATGGGCGGGCGGCAAACCAACCGTTCTCGGTGGTCACTTTTAAACCGCCGATAGCTGCGCCGTTACCCGAAGCGTGAGTTAATTTAGCAGTAATTTTTTCACCTGCTAAGGTTTCCGCTTCGACCATATCCGCCGTTAAGTTGGCTAACACTTTCTTCTGTTCAGGGCTTGCCGGAGCATCAAAACGCGTATAAACAGGTGAACCAAATTTTTCTGTAAATTCAGCATAATGCTCACCGGGATCACGGCCTGTAACCGCAATAATTTCCGCCGCTAATAAGGCTAAAATAATACCGTCTTTATCGGTGCTCCATACAGTGCCATCTTTACGCAGGAAGGAAGCACCGGCACTTTCTTCGCCGCCAAAACCAAATGAGCCATCGAATAAACCATCAACAAACCATTTGAAACCGACCGGGACTTCAGACATCTGACGACCAAGTTGTGCAACAACACGATCAATCATTGAGCTGGACACTAAGGTTTTACCTACTTTAGCATTCTCAGACCAGCCAGTTCGGTGAGTAAACAGGTAATTAATTGCCACGGCAAGGTAATGATTCGGGTTTAATAAACCCGAGCTTTTAGTGACAATGCCGTGACGGTCGTAGTCAGGATCGTTAGCGATAGCAACATCAAACTTATCTTTCAACTTTATCAAACCCGCCATGGCATAAGGCGAAGAACAATCCATACGGATTTTGCCGTCTTTATCTAAGGTCATAAAAGAGAAAGTAGGATCAACACGATCGTTGACAACTTCAATATCTAAACCATAGGTTTTAGCAATCACAGGCCAGTAAGCAACACCTGAACCACCTAGAGTATCAACACCAATTTTGATTCCCGCTTTTGCAATGGCATCCAAATCAAGTACATTTTTCAAATCATCAACATAGGGCTGAATATAATCGTATTCTTCAACCCTATCTGATTCCATTGCTTCGGTGAAATCCCATTGCTCAATATCATCAAAATTATCATTTAAGATTTCATTGGCTCTGTCTTGGATAATTTTGGTCACATCACTGTCTGCAGGGCCGCCGTTGGGTGGATTGTATTTAAAGCCACCATCTTCAGGCGGATTATGGGAGGGGGTGATAACAATACCATCGGCTAAATTGTCCGGATTGGCTTTATTGTATTGCAGAATGGCATGTGAAATAACCGGTGTTGGCGTGTAACCACCGCCAGCTTGTACAATCACTTTAATACCGTTTGCGACCAATACCTGCACGGCAGAAATAAAAGCAGGCTCGGATAACGCATGGGTATCTTTACCGATAAACATCGGGCCGGTGTAGCCTTGCTGAGTGCGGTATTCTGCTAATGCCTGACTGATAGCTAAAATATGCAGCTCAGTGAATGCATTGCTGAATGAACTGCCGCGATGCCCTGAGGTACCAAATGCAACCTGCTCGCTTGCTACACTCACATCGGGAAGGTTAATATAATATGCTGAAATCAATTTCGGAATATTAACTAAATCTTGCGCCTGTGCAGGCTGTCCTGCGCGGGGATGAATTGCCATAATAATGTCTACCTCGATTAGTTTAAATAAAAATGTGGTTACAAATTTGTAAATATATTCAAAGTACTCGTAAATGTATTTTCGACCGTTTGACTAAAATGCTCCACAGCAGTTCGTCAAACAGGGTATTAGTTTAAATAAAAATGTGGTTACAAATTTGTAAATATATTCAAAGCACTCGCAAATGTATTTTCAACAGCTGGCTAAACGGCCGTCAAACACATTTAACCCCGACTAAATTTCTTCTTTTATACGTTCGATCAGATAATGGGGATAGCCCATTGATGCCATCATTTGTGTGATAATAATACGTTTTCTACCCGTGTTTGCATTGGTAATTACCCAAAATGGCGTATGGGGAATGTTACGGGGTTTACTGGCTTTAAATAAATTCAGCTCTTCCTCGTTATCAACGGCCAATAAAGCATTTAAATTCTGCCCCAGATAATCCCGGGTACGCCCCTTGGTTTTATCCGCAGCATCGATAAATGCATTTGTATTTTCATAATACATGGCTGCCAGCAGCATCATAAATTTATTGGTAACT
>DATBNI010000433.1:0-1666 GCA_036554425.1 Psychromonas sp. | reverse complement strand
TACTCTTTTTCGCCAACTTCGCTGATGCCGTCCTGCATTGCAGCGTGGACAAGCCCTGCGGCAAGGTTTCTAATTTCACTCATACTATTGGCGCGCTGTTTATTTGATAGCCCAGCTCGTACAAGGACTCTATTAGTTTCGCCCTGTTCTTTCCGCTTAGGTTTTGCTTTCCGCCAAGCCAAGGTGTTAGGCTGTTTTTTGTCATTTTCCCCCGCCTTTCCACTTCGGTGCAATTTAGCACTTTATAAAGGTCTTCTTTGAGCATAAACTCTTTTAAAAAGTCTTTTTCCATTTTTCTAAATATTTGTACCCCACCGGGGTGGTTTAAAATAAAATTCTAACATAGTGTAAACGCAAGGCTAAGAAGCCAAGCGTTTACACGGGTGTTGGCAGCAATTAGGAATACTCAATCACCACCACATCGATAGTGTTATCTTCTTCAGGTGCGTTTGCATCCCACAACTCAACTCCTTTAACCGTACAGGCTTTCATATAGTCAAATTCTTCGCCTTGCTGAATCATCACCTCTTTTTCGGGGTCTTGCTTTTGAAGTTCCTTAATTAGGTCTTTTACTTTCATCTGATTAAAATTAACTGCTGCCAACAATGTATAACCGACAATAGGGCAGCGTTTGTGCTTTGGTCGGGTTTTGTCAAGTGTGCCTACTGCGGTTATACTTGACGTTGTGCAACATAGCTACACATCCGTTTTCAATTCAAGTTCTCTGCCAGTAATCGCAAAAAATAAATTCTGCAATTCGTGAACATATTTATACCTAAACCATTCCTCATAAGGAAATAAAGTTACCTCAATATATCCGTTTTTATCGCCACTACTAATTGATAAATCACAATATTTATCTTCGTTAATCTCAAGAGTGTAGTAATAACCACTATCATCACTTAACACTTCTTTTTTGAACCCAAAATCATTTAGCCATTTCTCACTTAAATGAATTGGCTTAGTGTGATTGTAGTCATATCCATTATTATAACCTTCAAGTCTTACAGCATCTTGCCAAACCTCTGATATTTTTCCTATTCGGCTCGGTTGTTCAACAATATTTTCTACTCTATAATTTTTTGCTTCCATTTCGTTTTCAATTAAAGTTTGTACTAAATAAACCGCTACGATTGCACAACAGCACCTATGCGCCATTAAACCGAGCGCATAGCTGCGGAACGTTAAACAGGTGTACAATCCGGCCTGTATGCGTATGCCGAAAAGGGAAGCTTAATATAATAAACCTCCAACTCTCCCCCGTCCTCATCCTCAAAGTAGTCTTCCAAAACCACTACTTTGTGGGAGTAGTCATCTCCCCTATCGAACAGGCATATTACCCCGTCCTCTTTTCGGAGGATGTCATACGGCCCTTCTGTTGCCCTCAAAATTTCTAGCTGCCTAGGGGGCAGATTGTTCGTCTGCCAGTACGCCTTAGTAGGCTCACTTCCCTGCTCAAGCAGAAAAATATCAAACTTGCTTTCGTACCGCCAATCGGTAGAGGGGATTATTCCGGTAAAAACCATTCCCATGAACTCGAATCGAGTGTAGGGGATTGCTGTTTTTGGATTGCAATTGACAGCACCAGAACGCTTAATATCAAGCTGGTGCATGATGTTCAGGGGGCGATTTACTTCTGTCTGCATGATTGTTTCTGTTTTGAAAT
>DATBNI010000420.1:0-2568 GCA_036554425.1 Psychromonas sp. | reverse complement strand
TATTAATGGCCTGATGTTGTTGTGCATTTGCCCGTAAAGACAGCATACTGATTTGTTGTGCTATTAACTCTTCAATAATTAAACGCTGCTGCGCAGGATGTGTTTTGTTTTCCAATTGCTCGATGCAGGCGTCGGGTGGCGGGCGATGTATATAAAAAAGTGCATCGGATAAACTGATAGGATGAGCCAACAGATGAGTGGGCAATAATTCGTCAATCTGATTTTGCTGCAGGTGTGATAATGCCTGCTGGGTTAAACTGCGCAGACTATTTTGTTTTAAACCTTCCGTAGACGGGTAGACTGGCGTTAAAGTTTCCTCAACATGGCTTTGCTCTATTGAATTCAGCAGGCGGTAATCGGGATGAGTGACCTCAAACCCCAGGTAACCGCGACGAAATTCTCCAAAACATTTAATTAATGCCCCTTTTACAAAGCTATTTTGCTGCGTTGCATTAAAATGGAAAAAATTAAGCGTCACACTGCCACTGCCATCGCTTATTTTACATTTTAGAATACGTCTCTTACCCGACTGCAGATCGCAGCTTAATATCCTGCCCTGCACGCTGACCTGCATGCCATCTTTTAAATCTGCGATGGGATAAATTCGGGTTCTGTCTTGATAATGCAAAGGCAGATGAAAGAGCAGATCGGCAACACTGTGCAGACCAATCTTTGCCAGCCTTTCTGAGGCTTTAATGCCTACTCCTTTAAGCGCCGTTAAGGGAATTTTATCTAATTTCATTTTAAACCCCAAACAGTTAAACTCAACGGAAGACAATCATCAAACTTGCACCTATTATGCTTCAAGTTACGCTAATGATTGATATAATTTACCAAGGAAATGGCAATGCATGTATTATTTTTAATTTTTATTTTTTTATTTAGCGCGGCTGCAGTGGCAGAAGAGTCTCCAGTTGATCAGCGTATGGAGCAGGAAAAAAAACTCCAGAAGGATCGCTTTTCTATTATCCCCTATAAACCCAATTACCTTTTGCCCTTTACTTTTAATAATAATATTCAATCTGACAATGCCGATAAGGATGTTGTTTCGGCTGACCAATTGCAACCCGTCGAGATAAAATTTCAGTTTAGTTTTAAAATCCCGATATTAGTTGATATTGCTGACCTGCCCCTGTCGCTTTATTTTGGTTATACCCAGATCTCTTTCTGGCAGGCCTATAACGGCAGCAATTCATCCCCGTTTCGCGAAACTAATTATCAGCCGGAAATGTTTTTACAATGGGTACATAACATAAAATTAGGTTCCGATTGGCATTTTAAATTAGCAACGTTGAACTTGACCCATCAATCAAATGGCAAAACAGAGCCTGCATCGCGCAGCTGGAACCGCATTGAAAGCAATTTTGTCTTTGAAAATGGGAATTTTACCCTCGCGCTTAATCCCTGGGTTCGTATTCAAGAAGACTCTGATACTGATAATAATCCGGATTTATTGAACTATTATGGCCACGGAAAAATTTATGCTATTTATCAAATGGATAAACATAATTTCGCTATTACCAGCCGCAATAATATCGAAAGTGGTTTTAGCAGAGGCGCGCTGGAATTCGATTGGAGCTTCCCTATCCACGGCCGGATCCGCGGTTATTTTCAACTCTTCTCAGGTTACGGCAACAGCCTGATAGAGTATAATGATTATACCAATACCATAGGATTAGGCATCTCATTAACCGACTGGTTATAATCCGCTTAGCTGAATAAATAGCAGATGCTGCTATTTATAAATATGCGCATTACCCTAGGGCATCTCATCGACTGGTTATAAGTCGTTTAGCTGATTAACTATTTCCGCACTGACTTCACCAATAAACAGCAGGCGCTTGCTATCATCTAAATCTGCGCCCTTTCCATTGAGTGATGACCAGTCAGGGTGGTTGCGCGATTTGCGTAACCATTTAGACCAGTTTTTTGGCAATTCATTTTTTTGCTTCTGCCGGCTCACCTGATAATCAATTTTATCAAAACTTGCATGACCTCGACGCTGCAACAGTGTTAACAGCTTGATCTGTCTTAACCATAATACCTGCAGTGTCGTCTCATTTAAGCAGATATAACGGCAGCCTTTGATTTTTGCTTGTATCTCATCATAATAGCGTTGCTTCACGCCCCATAACGCACCTGCTACCCCACCAGTCACAGCGGCGGCGCCTAAGGTCATACCGGCAGTGGCTAAATCAATCGCGACGCCAACGCCCGCACCTTTAGCTATATTACCCGTTAGCTTGATACCAAACTCCTGGAGGTTATCCGCTGAAAAAAGATCCAACTGCCAGCCATCTTTTTCAACGGGTAATTCGCTCTTTGCTAGATCCCCTTTGCGAAACTGATAAAGTTTTAACAGGCGTCGCACACATTTGTTTTCTGCGCTGCGCACGCCTTGTTTAAGCTTATCTGTCGTCTGTGCGATCTCATGCTCTGTATTGACCGCCTTATAACGCACAGATGCGGATTCAACAAAAAGCTCAGCGACGATCCAACTTGCTGCATTAAAACGTTCTGACCACTGAATACGGCGTTGATTTATAAACTCCTGCAGCAGATCTTCTT
>DATBNI010000395.1:0-4118 GCA_036554425.1 Psychromonas sp. | reverse complement strand
AAGTGAAGTGCTGTCTATAGATAAAAAAGCAAAAACAATCACAGTCCGCAATATAGCCGCGGATACAGAGTATACCGAATCCTATGATGCGCTTGTGTTAAGCCCGGGTGCAGGTCCATTTATTCCGCCAATTGCAGGGGTGCGTAACCATTTAACCTATGCGCTGCGTAATGTACCGGATATGGATGCGATTATTGCTTCAATTGAAATCAATAAACCCAAACATGCCACAGTATGCGGTGGCGGTTTTATCGGTTTGGAGATGGTCGAAGCACTGCGTCACCGGAAAATCAAGGTCACCCTGGTCGAACTTGGACCACAAGTGATGGCGCCGGTTGATATCGAAATTGCGCATGTCCTGCACGATCAACTAGAGCAGCATGATGTTGAATTAATATTGGGTAAAGCATTACAAGGGGTTGCTCCCTCTACGCGGGCAGATAAATCCCTGACCTTAACACTCAACGATGGCTCTGTTTTAGAGACTAATCTGTTAATTATGGCGGTCGGGGTGAAGCCTGAAACATCCTTAGCCGTGCAGGCTGGGTTAGAGATAGGTGAACTGGGCGGCATAAAGGTAAATGAATTTATGCAGACTAGTGATCAGGCTATTTATGCGGTAGGTGATGCCATTGAAGATCCTGATTTTGTAACCGGTGAAGCAATCTTGGTACCGCTGGCCGGCCCTGCTAACCGTCAAGGCCGTTTAGCGGCCAACAATATTTTTGGAGCAAAAGAAACCTATAAAAAGACCCAGGGTACAGCCATCTGTAAAATATTTGATCTGGCCGTCGCATCGACGGGATTAAATGAAAAAACGCTGCTGCGTAAAGCCATAACCTATGAAAAAATTTATGTGCATGCAGCAAGCCATGCAGGTTATTACCCCGGTGCCCATCCGGTGACATTAAAACTGCTGTTTGATCCAGCCACAGGCCTGATTTTAGGCGCGCAGGCGGTCGGTAAAGACGGTGTTGATAAACGTATTGATGTTATCTCAGTTGCGCAGCGTGCCGGGTTAACAGTGCATGATCTGCAAGATTTAGAGCTCTGTTATGCGCCACCTTTTGGCTCTGCGCGTGATGTGGTTAATCAAGCTGGATTAGTCGCCTCTAATGTGATCAAAGGTGATGAGAGTATTTTTCACAGTGCCGACCTTGAGTCACTTTCCGACAGTCAAATATTGGTGGATGTGCGCAGTGAATCGGAAGTGGATAATATGGGCATGATCCGTGGCGCGATTAATATTCCGGTGGATGGGATTCGTGCTAATTTATGCAGAATTGATAAAAACAAAGAGATTTTAGTTTACTGCCAAGTGGGCTTGCGTGGTCACGTTGCTGCGCGTTTATTAACTAACCTAGGCTATAAAGTCAAAAACTTAAGCGGTGGTTTTAAAACGTGGAAGTTGGCAACCCGCTAGCGGCTTAGCCATTTATGCCGCTATTATTAATGCCTACCTGCTAGGCATTAGTATTGAGTCAGGCGAAACGGGTATTTAAATGCTCAATAATGGCCGATGACTCGTATAACCAAGTCACCTGATTATTTTCTTCAATACGTAAACAGGGCACCTTTATTTGTCCACCCTGATTTGCAAGCAGGGCTCTATGCTCAGCTTGTTTGGCATCTATAGTATTAATATTTAACCCCTGACGACGCATTGCCCGGCGCACCTTCACACAAAATGGGCAGGCTTTATACTGATATAGCTGCATGTTTTGTGTCTGTGCATCTATTTTACTTTGTTCCTGAATATCTCGTTTGAGTTTTTTAGGAGTAAATATAAAGTTAAGTAATAAAATAATGCGGCCTAAAACCCAGCGAATAATGAACATTCAACACCTCTGTTTGTTATGATTTTATTAATAAACAGGGAGTTTAACTGAAGAGTTGTTATCATCATACTTAACTTTTTAAATTGATGAGATGAACAATAATGAATAACCTTAATTCGCCCTGTATTGGTGCTTGTTCACTGAATGAGAATAAAGTTTGTAAAGGGTGCTTCCGCCGTTTGGACGAAATATCGCTGTGGGGAAAGGCAACAGACGCACAAAAGATAAATATTTTAGCGCACAGCCGGGCACGGCAAAAAGCCTCTCTGAGCATTCATTAAAGTGGTTGGTATAAACGTATTTGTAAGTGCTCACTCTTTCGTTGAGCTTTGTTGCTTAAGTGCTTGGCATTAATCCCGTTTTATAGATTTAATAAATATTAGGAGAATACCCATGGAAAAGAGTATCAGTATCTTGGGCAGTGGCTGGTTAGGGTTGCCTTTGGCAAAACAGTTACAGCCAGACTTTGATTCGGTAAAAATTTCCACACGCACTGAAAATAAAGCTGAACAATTATTATCTGCCGGATCACAGCCTTTTATTATCGATATTGACAATATCACTGATAATATTCAGCCATTTTTACAGTCAGATACTTTAATCATTAATATCACCAGTAAAAATGTCACGGGCTTTACAAATCTGCTCAAAGAAATTGAAATATCACCCGTTAAAGAAGTTTTATTTATCAGCTCGACCTCGGTTTACCCGGCCCAAAATGGGCTGTGCCAGGAATCCGAGGAGCTTGATATGGCTTCACATCCTTTGTTAATTATCGAGCAGCTCTTTAGTCAGAATAAACATTTTAAAAGCACTATTATACGCTTTGCAGGTTTAATTGGCGGCAAGCGTCATCCGGGGCGATTTTTTGCGTCGGGAAAACCTATCCGCTTGGCTAATGCAGAAGTGAACTTGATCCATATAAGAGATTGTCTGGCAATTATTGGCATTATTATTAAGCGCCATATTTTCCCACAACTGCTCAATGCCTGCGCCGATACTCACCCGAGTAAAGCACAATTTTATACGCTTAATGCCTTAGCCCTGGGTTTTAATCAACCGAATATGAGTGACGAAGATAAAAAATCTCATAAAATAGTGAGTAATGAAAAGCTAAAAAAATGCTTAAATTATCAATTCATTTATGGCGATCTTTTGCAAATAGATCCAATCAGAGATTATGATTTAACTGTTTAGACGCTAAATAATTCAGCGCTTGGGGAAAGAGATCAAGAGGCGGCAAAAGTGTTTGCTAAAGTAAAAAAATAATGCGACTAAAAGGCGCTCCGTAGTTCACTATGGCACGCCTTTTTATTAAGCACTCATATCAATAAATAACCAGCACATGTAAGCGATGTAGCCGGCTAATAATATGACCCCATTAACGCGCCCTAAAACAGCGGTTTTACCTTTGCGCCATGAGGTTGAGAAAAGCATCAGAACAACGGTTAAAGCTACCATCACCGGATAATCTCGAGTTAATACTTCGCTGTCAAAACTGTCCGGATGAATCAATCCGGGTAACGCCATTACGCCTAAGATATTAAAGATATTGGAGCCGATAATATTACCGACCGCTAAATCAAACTCTTTTTTACGCGCAGCAGCTAGGGTAGCTGCCAGCTCCGGTAAACTGGTACCAATGGCAACAATCGTCAGACCGATAATTAAATCGCTGACACCAAAATAGGTAGCGACATCAACAGCACCCCAAACCAGAAGACGAGAAGAAGCAATCAAGAGCACAATACCAACCACTAACCATTTTAATGCTTCACCCTTACTGACCTCCTCAGGCAACTCATCAAGAATCTCCTGCGGCAGGCTGTCAGCGCTATGAATTTTTGCTTCCCATGCGCTGAACGCCAACATGACCGCCATCATGATCAATAGGATCAGACCATCTAGAAATCCGAGGTTTTGATCCCAAAGTAAAAACAAACTGAATATTATCAGTGCCAATAATAGCGGCATTTCCCGTTTAAGCAGTTTAGAGTGAATATGCAGCGGATAGAGAATAGCAGTCACCCCTAACATTAAACCAATATTGGTAATGTTAGAACCGATCGCATTGCCGATTGAGAGACCTGTATTACCCTGGGCAGCCGCTATTGCAGAGACTAGCATTTCCGGTGCAGATGTCCCTAAACCGACAATCACGACGCCGACTATAAGCGGTGATATTGAAAAACTGCGCGCAGTATTTGAGGCGCCTAAAACGAATTTATCAGCACTCCAGATGAGCAGGACAAAGCCAATAATAATGGCAAGGGCGGGCAG
>DATBNI010000394.1:0-7373 GCA_036554425.1 Psychromonas sp. | reverse complement strand
TAAATTAAAAGTAAGATATTAGCAGTAACAAGAAATCATATAGATACTGATGATTTAAAAAATGAGTGAAAAACAGAAAGGGAAATAAGAATGCGCCTGGGATTTTTTTTGGTTTTACTGCTAACAATGACGACTGCTAACAGTGTGTTAGCCTCCCCCTTGAAATTAAATTATTCGCTTTTTTTTGGTTATATGAAAACTATCTATAAGCTTGATTATGACTATGTGACTACGGCTTTTTATTTGCAGGATAAAGATTCCCGGCAGCCATGTTTAATCAAAGATGCACAGATAGTCGTTGATCAAAAACGCGAACCTATCACCTTTACGGCGCAAGGGCAGTTGTTACCCTTTTATTCAGATCAGCATCGCAAAGATGGGGCTATGATTGAGGTCGAATTGCTAGCCGGACAGGAAAACTATCAATGTGATTTACAAGTGACTATCATGGCCAAGGCGTCTGAGTTAGCGCAATTATCAGTCTTTAAACTGGCGCTCATAAGCGCACAACTTGAAGGCATGCTGAGAAAGAATGCCGGTATGATAGGTAAATATTTTTTACCCGAATTTTCAGGTGTCCGTCTGCAACTCAGTGAAAAACTCAGTGAACAACAATTATCAGTCTTACCTGAACAAGTACGTTTTGCTCAAAACGGAGATCTGTTAATATCAAATTCTATCTTGGATTCAGGCTTAACAGAGAATTATTTACAGCTGAAAATTGCCCGCATTACTCCCTGGTTAACCCAATAATATTTTGTCCTTATTTACCTGCAAAGAGTCAACCGGCAAAGAGTTAACCAGCAAAGAATTAGCCTGGATTAGCGCGCAACAAAGTGAGCCCCTGGTCGGCATCGAGCAGCTTGGGCAGGCGCTGACTAATGAAGTTTTTTTGTTAACCCTGGCCAATAATAAAAAAATCATTTTCAAACGCCTCAACTTAAGCGCGAGAGATGTTAGTGATCGAAGGGCTGAATTCAAGGTTGACAAGCTTGCCACACTTGCAGGCTTGACGCCTATAACTATTGCCTGCTGCGAGCGTTATAAATTGCAGGAATATTTTACAGGGGAGGAATTAAACCGTTTTCCAATCACTAAAGAGAGCCTTCATCTGCTCGCTTTACAGTTAAAAAAAATTCATCAGCTGCCTGCACTGCATGCCCAACCCCAAAGATTAGCCCTTACCCTGAAGCAGCTTAAAGAACGACTAAAGTCGCCCATTGATGAAGAGCATTTTTCTGTTATTTTACAGCGCGCCATGACCTTAGATGAATGCAGTGCTAAAAATGTGTTATGCCACGGTGATTTGTCTTTGCATAATCTGTTAATCAATAACAAACAACAGATAATGATTTTGGACTGGGAGTATGCGACTCTGGCTTGTCCTGCTTATGATATAGCGTCCTGCATTTGTATCAATAGATTGGATGACTCACAGCAGGAAAGCTTAATAGCACAGTATCATCATTTACATAAAGCTAAGCTCGGGTGCTCTTTAGCAGCCCTGCGCAGGGAATGCAGCTTGTATCTTTCTGTCTTTAGCTATCTTAATGCCTTGTGGGAAAAGTGTTTTTTAGTCAGTGATATTTGCTCAGCAGAAGATAAAACCTCTGGCGCTTAAGTATTGTCCCGTTCTTAAACTCCGTCATGAATCAATATGAATAGTTGCAAAGGAAATTACAAAAGATCACCACGCACACTTCATCAGACTGCGAAACGTTGTTTCGATTCTTTTTCATCAACAGAGTTAAATAAGGAAAACACAAAATAATAACCAGCTTCTATGTTTTAGTTATTACCCCCTGTAGCGTGCAGCGCCTCTGTGGTCGCGCATTTAAGTTTGTTCTCATTTCCCGCTCTGAGTGGCAGTGTAAATACAGTACGGATTATTTTAAGCTTTCGCTTGAGCCGTTTAGTTTAACTTTTACCAGAGTTAAGTGCATATGCATGTTGTTTTTTATATTGGGCCTTCTTCTCATATTTTTATGTTCTGCTAAATTGGTTTTTGTAACGATAATTATTATCTTTTTGTGACTCAGATGGCATAATAAATCCCTTCTCTCTCAATAAATTATCTAAAGGTCTTAAAATTGAAATTTACTAACAAAGAAGTTATCTTATTTGATTTAGACGGTACCCTTATTGACAGTGCCCCGGATTTGTCATTAGCCGTTAACCACATGCTAAGTTCACTGCAACGACCTACTTTTGATCAAGATGTTATTCGCTCTTGGGTCGGTAATGGCGCGCAAATATTGGTTAAAAGAGGTTTGTCAGGCCAATCAATAATAGATCAAAATATTGATCCGGACTTATTCGAAAAATCATTACAAATATTCTTAAACTTTTATAAAAATAACCTCTGTATTGATACCAAACTTTACCCCGGCGTGCGTGCCTGTTTAAAAATATTAAAAGCCAAAGGTTACCGCTTAGTGATTGTGACCAATAAACCCTTTGAGTTTATCGAGCCCATTTTAGAAGGGTTACAACTGACCGGGTTATTTGAAATGTTATTAGGTGGCGATAGTTTGGAAAAACGCAAACCCGATGCATTGCCTTTATTACATGTTTGTGAAAAATTTTCCGTCACCGTTGAACAGTGTTTGATGGTCGGCGATTCAAAAAACGATATTCTGGCTGCTAAGGCGGCGAAGATGGAATCTATCGGTTTAACTTATGGTTATAATTATGGCGAAGATATTGGCCTGCATAATCCTGAAGTCGTATTTGATGACTTTTCTGATATTGTAGCGACACTCAGCTAGTGTTTTTAGAGCAGTTTTTTAGCAATAATAATCAATTTTCACGGGTTTAAAGTGGTCAGTCAAAAGAAACAAGCAGATAATATCAGCACCTTTAATGTTGCAATAGTTGGCGGTGGTATTGCAGGGGCAAGTATTGCCTTATATTTAAGTGAATTAGGGATAAATGTCTCTTTACTTGAAAAAGGAGCCAGTTTAGTCAATGGACCGCCTATTTGCCATCTCCATGCGGGTGGCAATTTCTACCGGGAAATTTCCGAACAGCAATGTTTGACGCTCCTTGCGCAATCCGTTGATCTGTTGCGTTTATATCCCTTTGCAGCAGACTATCGCCCAACAATATTGGCGGTACCCAAACATGATGATGGCACGGCCGATGAGCTGATACCGCGTCTGCATAAACTGCAGTCAGAGTACCAGCGTTTGATTGATCTCGATCCTGAAAATAAGGTGCTCGGTGAAAGCCGGGATTACTTCCGCTTATTCGAACGCGAGCAGCTGGAAGCGCTGGCATTAAAAGAGCCCAGTAAAAATCCTCAGAGCTTAGAGCAGTGGATGATTCCTGTTGCCAAATATGTTGATTTGGACAAACTTAAATTTCCGCTGATCCTGGTGCAGGAATTCGGTTTGAATATATTTCGTTTAGGGGCTGGCTGCACGCTGTCTTTGCAGAAAAATACGCATTGTGAATTACTCACCAACTGCACAGTCACCGATATTATCGCTCGCGAGAGCGGTAAATCCTGGTTGCTAGACTACCAGCACGAAGGGCTAAATAAACAGGCCGAGTTTGATTATTTAATTAATGCGGCGGGTTTTAGAAGCGGTCAGATTGACGATATGTTAGGGTTTAAACGCGAGCGGCTGGTAGAGTTTAAGGCAGCTTACGTCGCACGCTGGTTAGATTCTGATTGTCTTTGGCCCGAAGTGATTTTTCATGGTAAACGTGGCACTCCTAATGGAATGGCGCAGTTTACGCCTTATCCCGGCGGTTACTTTCAGCTGCACGGCATGACCGATGATATTACCCTGTTCGAAAAAGGTCTGGTCACCAGCAGTGAGCAAAGTGCACAGCCAAAATTAGCCGAAAAATTTCTTAACAAAATAGATCACCAATGGTCTGAGCAGGAGATGCTTACCCGTACTAACCGTTCGATACAGCATCTTGCCGCTTATATTCCAAGTTTTGAGTCTGCTAAAATAGGGGCTAAACCATTATTTGGCGCGCAGCAGATACCCGGCGGCGATCCAACCTTAAGAGCCGCAGATGTCTCTTTTGTCAGTGCAAGATACGCACGCTGCGAAACGGTCAAAGCTTCCTCTGTTTTGACCTGTGCTGATGCGATTGTTAAGCAGATGAAATCTTGTCATTTAATCGCTGCGAGCATCAAACCGATCCGTTTTTTCCCCGTCACAGAGGGTATTAGCGAGCAGGATATCAATGCACAAGCGGAAAAATTAGCGAGACAACGTGATTATCCCTTATCCCTGGCACATCTTAATATTACAAAACTTCAGCCGGCCTAAACAATAGCCGAGCCTGAAGGCTCAGTTCCGAAAATACACCAGTATCTCGCATTTAAGTGGCACTCCATTTGGAATCGCGCCTTCAGGCGGGCGGTTTGAAGATTAAAAACTGTGTTGACCAATCATTGCAGGGCTTTGGTGACTGCTGAATAAACGCGAGTGCAGGCGCAGGGCATGATTGTCCGTAAGGCTAGAGATATAGTCCGCTATGACGCGTTTTTCGCGGGAAATATCCCCCTGTTGCGCTTTCCATAATGTTTTTACCTGTTCAGGTAAAAAACGTAACGGGCCTGCATTAAAAGCTTCAAATAATTCCATTACAATCTGCTGCCCGCGATATTCCATGATCTGTAAATCAGGGCTTTTAATGACATAGTTTAAAACAAAACCTTTCAGTATTTTTAATACCTCAAACATAGCAGGCGCTAAATAAGCGTTATAGGCGAGTAAAGGATCTTGAAAATCAGCAGTGACTTTTTTAATCTGAATAGAAGTGATCAGCGCATTAACCAAGGCGCCAATCGCATCTTTACGTTTAAAGTGCTGCAGAGAGAACAGGTTATCGGTTATTTCGGGAAGATGGCCCAGCAGACAAAAATCAGTTATTTTGGCAAGCTCTGTTGCTACTTTCTCCTGCCATAACGCTTTACTGATAAAGCCCATCGCAATGGCATCCTCTAAATCATGTACGCCGTAAGCAATATCATCGGCAATCTCCATGATCGAGCAATCTAAAGATTTATAGCGTGATTTTTTATGGGATTGCAGATCGCCGTTTTGCGGGCGGACTGCTTTAAATAATATTTGATCACTTATCGATAAGGGCTGAAGGACGGCATTTAATAAATCCAGATCATGATCGTAAATCCCTTTTGCCGGCATCCACTCTTCGGTTTTTAATTCTCTAAAACTGCGGCTGGTATCCGTTGGATAAGGCGCACTTATCTGGCTCAGGCAGACCGGATATTTTAATAAACCCAATAAACTCCTGCGGGTCAAGTTCATACCATTAAACTCAGTGTAGGGTTCAAGCTGGGTTAAGATGCGAAATGTTTGCCCGTTGCCTTCAAAACCACCGTGCTCAATCATCATATAATTTAATGCCGTTTCACCGCCATGACCAAAAGGGGGGTGGCCAATATCGTGACTTAAACAGATGGCTTCAATCAGATTGTTACCGGGTAATAAAGTTAATAACTCAGGCTGAGTCAATTTTAAATGTTCGACAATCCCCGCGCCAATTTGGGCAACTTCAAGAGAGTGTGTCAGGCGGGTGCGATAAAAATCACTCAAACCGTTATTGTGAATTTGGGTTTTAGATTGTAAGCGGCGGAAGGCTGCGGAGTGTAATACTCGCGCTTTATCGCGTTGAAAAGGGGTGCGCTGATCAAACAGACGTTTTTTACCCGGTTCATCAGCTAATCTGCTAAGCCACTGCTCAGATATTATTAATTTAGTCCCGGCGCGCTGCTTAAGGTTATTATTTTCTAAATTCATAGTTAAGCCATTAACAGTTAATGATGCTAAAAAGTGTAACGCGTTTAAATAACAATACCTACCCAAATTAGTAAAAAATAAATGGATAATGCTGCGACAAAGAGGGCGGTTGCAATAAAAAAAATAACAACCAAAACAGCTCAACATGTCTAATTTTTAGCGCTAATTACTACTATGAGTCTGCTAATTTATGTAAAAGTTGCTAGTATTGTATTGATCTTGGTCATTTGAGGGTTCACTTATGATGGAAATTAAACACTTATTAAGCATGGACGGTGAAATTGTTTTTGGGATTATCAATGAACGGTTACGGATAGAGTGCGACAGTTTAGACGAACTGACGCATCGTTATAATCTGGACAGCCAGGCATTAATTGACAAATTAAAATCGGTTGGTTATCACTACGATCCTGTTACTAATCAATTTAAAGCCGATTAGCAGATTACTCTCTACATTTTATTTTCACTTGTGCCTCGCATAAAACATCACTTCCTTGCGTAACCACTTTTAAAAGTGGTTACGCTTATCTATTAAAAGCATTACACTATTTATAGCAATTCGCATCAATAAATTCTCTAAAGTTGCGATTGATAAATGCACGCTGTAGATAAGTTATATAATTTTTTCACTGCAGGAATTTAATATGATGAATCACTACTGCTATTACAAAAGTCCAATGGGTACGCTGACTCTGCAGGCAAATGAACAGGGTTTACTGGGTGTCTGGTTTGAAACCCATAATACACAACCTGAAAATCTCGGGCTGTTGGATGAGCAGCAGCCGATATTGCTGCAGACAATAGTGCAGTTGGATGAATATTTCAGGGGGATTCGGGAGCATTTTACTGTGCCGATAGCAGCCACAGGCACAGCCTTTCAGAAACAAGTATGGTCAGCTCTTGTGACTATTCCCTTCGGTAAAACATGGTCCTACCAGGAGCTTGCCAGTGCTATAGCTAACCCTAATGCGGTGCGCGCAGTCGGCCTTGCCAACAGTAAAAACCCTATTTCTATTATTATTCCCTGTCACCGAGTGATTGGAAAAAATGGCAAACTGACGGGGTATGCGGGAGGAGTTGATCGTAAACAGGCGTTACTAAAGCACGAAGGGGCTTAGATCTCTTCAGTCAATTATTTTAAAAAACCGGCAGAAACTGTCTCTATTTTGAACAGCTGTCAAGGCACTCTGGCGGTATATCTGCATTCATAAAGCCTTATGGAGATAATTTTGCAGCTTAAGCGCATTTATGATGATGCGCCATGTCACCCTTATTTGTAGCCACCCATTTCCTTTCTCTTCAAAAACAGCATGTCTTAATCAGACATAAGCTTTAAAGCCGCAGACTAAGTCTAATATTATTCCATTTTGTGTTCTACCTAACAATTAAACCTTATAAATAAAGTGGTTTAATGTCGTTGTGTACTATATTACAAACATATGATTTGTATATTCATTGTTTTATTTGGATTAATTTAATAGTGATTCGATATTAACACGCCACTGCTTAATAAATTTCCATAACCTTAATACATTTCAATAATGTCATGTATTAAGGTTATAAAGTGATAATCCGGAGGTAACA
>DATBNI010000384.1:0-1711 GCA_036554425.1 Psychromonas sp. | reverse complement strand
CATCTTGACTAACAGACTCACCAATAATTTTCCCATCTGCATCAGCAGGGGCAATATGAGTCACCTTTTTAACCGATTCAATAATAGCACGTTGAAAATCATGCTTGGGATTATTCGTATCTGCAACCAGATAAAAACCGTCGGGGATATCCCAAATTGCTTGTTCAACGCCATCTCTGGCAGTTAAAGCAGGTCTAAACTCAGTGTTATCCGTATCCGTTGTTTCATGTAAATCAATATGTGCCACAAAATTTAAATCGCCTTTTTTAATATATTCCATCAATTGAGCGGCCTCGAGAGAGGGGCTTGGCTGATAAAAGGATCTATTCGGATCTATCGCATCTGCATTCCAACGGTTAATCGTTTCATAACCCCAGGGACTGATGCAGGGGACGACAGCAATATTGAATTTTTCAGCATATTTAAGGGCATGTTCCTCAATAAAACGTATTGCCCCGTGGACTCCGCTAGTTTCATAACCATGGACACCACCGGTTATCAAAATTGAAGCTTTATTATTATCCCACGCGCGGGTTGTCAGGATAAAAAGTGGGTAGTTATAGGGTGGGTAACAAAGTTCACCATATTGCTCAACAATAAACTCTTCCGCTAAAGCTGTGATCTTGTTTAGTACATTATTTTGATATGAACGTTGAATTGTCTGTTTTTTTAACCAGGCTAATTTCTCTTCCGCTTGCCATTTTTGGGGACGTGGAGTTAATAAATCGGTTTGTTGATCTTTCATTATATTACCTTACTCGCGATGTTCGTGAGTTTATAAAATACACAGATCTATGTTATTTAGATAAGAGCGTTGTAAGACAATATAATTATTTAAAATTACCTGCAACTCAATGGCTAAATAAATTTTTATGACAATCTTACCTAGCCGCTAATATTCAATCATTACAACCGTAAAAATAGATAAACAGTCTGACTGGATAGCATAGGCATGATAAATATCGAAGATGGAAAAGCAGCTCACGCAGCTTGCATGCAGAGTCTTTTAACTATTGTCACCTATAATACAGAAAAAATATTTCAGATTAGTGAAAGAGTCAGCATTATTGCATTGAACAGCGCTAGATTTGCTATGAAATAGAATCGCCGTTATCTGTAATCAGTTGACTTAACTTATATTAAGGCCTGTTTATTTTTCTTGTAGGAACTGCGGACGAATCTGATCTCACTCTTTTAGTTTAAATAAGGGATCAAATGCAGCATGGTCATCATCGTGGCAGTCAGAACAGAATTCTTTAGGATCTGCTTTTTCATGGGGGATATGGCACTCTGTGCAGGCCATATCTTCCTCATCGCGATGTTTTATATTATGCCATTTACCTTCTAAGAAACCATATCCATCATGACATTCAATACAGCTGCTTTGTTCAAATTCCAGCCATTTGGAGGGCTCCTCTTTTTCATGGCAGGCACCCGCGCAGTCTTCATCTTTTAGATGAAAATTAGCTAAGTTATCCTGATCCGGATTAGGTAAGTCTTCCGCCCCGCTCAGGCCTACCCAACAAAGCGCGAAACTGATCAATAACATTTTTAATAAATTCATAATGAAGTCATCCATACTGAGTCATATTTTGTCAGTCTCGTTGATAGAAACTGAACATTTTTTATATTAAATCTGGAAGTGCGCATTATGCTGGTGTCATTTGCCCGGCATAAAGAATAAACATCCTTAACGACATCACTCCGACCA
>DATBNI010000377.1:0-2289 GCA_036554425.1 Psychromonas sp. | reverse complement strand
TTGTAAAGAGCTTTAGCCAGCTTAATAAAAAGATACCGCTGGAAAAACGCGGGAAATATCTTGGTTTATCGCATCCTGAAAGTATTAAGCATTATAAGACCTTGGGCATTACCAGTTTGCAGATAATGCCCGTCTTTAGCTTTGTGAGTGAATCAAGACTTAAAGCTCTTGGTTTGACGAATTATTGGGGATATAACCCCATTAATTTCTTTGCGCCTGAAAATCGTTACGCACAATTTGATGCCGTAAATGAATTTAAAACCATGGTACGTGAGCTCCATGCCGAAGGGATAGAGGTCATTTTAGATGTGGTTTATAACCATAGCGCAGAGGCTGGAAACAATGGTCTAATCCTGAGTTTGAAAGGTTTTGATAATCGCAATTATTACACCTTTGAAAAAGAAGTTGATAACGTCCATTTTAATTATTCAAACTACAGTAACCATTCCGGCTGTGGTAATACCTTAAATCTTGATTATCCTTGGTCATTAAAGTTAATGCTCGACTCACTGCGTTATTGGGTGACAGAAATGCAGGTTGATGGTTTCCGTTTCGACCTGGCTGTCACTCTCGCCCGTGAAGCGAATGGTTTTAATCAGAAAAGTGCATTTTTTAAAGCACTGTTGCAAGATCCCATTTTAAGCCGTGTTAAATTGATCGCTGAGCCTTGGGATATCGGCCCTGGAGGATATCGATTAGGCGGGTTTCCCAGTGATTGGTTAGAGTGTAATGACCGTTACCGGGATACATTACGCTCCTTCTGGCGTGGGGATACAGGCAACGTGGGAGATATTGCAACTCGCATTTTAGGCTCTCGTGACGTATTTGCTAAGAGTTACCGTTCCATTTCCAGCAGCGTCAATTACATCTGCTATCACGATGGTTTTACATTAACGGATCTTGTTTCTTATTCTCATCGGCACAATGAAGCTAACGGTGAAAAAAGCCGCGATGGCCATGGGCATAATTTATCTGCTAATTATGGTGTTGAAGGTCAAACTGATAATGTCAAAATCAATCAAATACGCCAACAACAAAAACGTAATTTAATTACCAGTTTATTTCTTTCTCAGGGCACACCCCATTTTCTATCGGGTGATGAAATGGGTCATACTCAAATTGGTAATAATAATGCCTATTGCCAGGATAATATCTTAACTTGGTTAAGCTGGAATTTGACTGCTGATGATAAAAAATTATTTGCATTTACCAGTGAGGTTATCAAACTACGCAAGGAATCGCGTTTATTTGGCAGCCTTTCACTCAGTGATGATTGTATTGGCCGCTGTGAAAATTCAGATCTTGTTAAGTGGTATCACCCTAGTGGTGATGTAATGGAAGAGATTGATTGGCACGCAAGTAATTCACAAGCGATAGCGGTTGAATTACGCGAGGAAGAACTGTCGGGTGAGCGTTGGTTTTTAATATTAAACTCATCAAGTTATCAAATTTCTTGTAACTTACCAGCCTTAGATCTTGGTCTGACTTGGAAAATAAAAATTAATACGCTTTGTGCATCGGGTAACTTAACTGACGAAAATACTAACATTACAAAGGTTATTCAAGTTAATTCCAGATCCGTTATTTTGTTAAAGTGTGTACGCCATTTAACTTAATAATCCAGGCATAATGAAGGGCACAAGCAGAAATAGCCGCCAATAATTTATGTTAAAAGAACTTAATTTAAAGCCCTATCACCTTATTTGTTAGGGCTTTTTTATAGGATATTGATTTTTAAATCAATAAACAGACCTTGATTTTTAGCTGATTAATGAGGAAACAGCATGACAGAGATGACGGATTATGCGAAGAGCATATCACCCGCAGTATACAAGCAAATCAAAGAGGCTGTTGAAACGGGTAAATGGGTAAACGGCGATAAATTAACGGAGCAGCAAAAAGCGCATTCACTGCAGTTGTTGATGGCCTATCAAAGCCAATTCAATGATAAACCAGATCACTTTACGATCGCAAAAGGTGGCGAAATTTATATGGAAAGTAAGAAAGTGTTAAAGTCACAGTTTTCTGATATTTCTTCGGATGTGCATAAAATAAAGTTATTATGATTGCTTAGGTAATATTGAAAAGGCGTTAGGGTATTAATTGTAAATTAGCTCTAGGGCGAGATGTATTTTCTTGATAAAAAAAGCTTCTCAATGAGAAGCTTTTTTATTTAAGATTCAAACTCAGTTTGATTTAAACGGTAACGATTTTACAAGTATTGGTTGCGCCTGCGTAGTGATCTTCACCGTGTGTAATGATGATCAGATCTCCCTCGTGCAGGTAACC
>DATBNI010000370.1:0-4057 GCA_036554425.1 Psychromonas sp. | reverse complement strand
GAGAAGCCTGTGAGGCTGCCAAGTTTGTTATTGAATATGAAAATCTTTCTGTTTGCTGATAACGAATCCGATCAGAAGTATTACGCAGGCTTATAAATTGATAGGCAATAACACTACAGATAACCACTAAACTTGAAATTTGTAATGTCCGGAGCAGATAATACATTTTTTTATGCATTTATTATTATTCCTTGAGAACTGGCGGGTAATACTTGCAATGCTAAATCGCAATAGCTATGGTGTTATCCATAATTTAAACCCATTTAGGTTAGGTATTTTACAGTGAAAGTAATCAAAAATCTTTGCAACCCTTCAAATTCTCAATCACTGATTCAATGGCGAGATTGTTTAAAACAAGATGTTAATGAATTAGAAAATCTCTTTTACCATCAAGGCAACTTAACACAAGTATTACTTGCTGATTTCACAGTGAAAGCTGAGCTTATTGTGATGGGTAAACAATTTACGACACTGGATTTACATAACTTACTCACCCTTTTAGAAAATGAAAAAATCGACTCTATACAATTATTTTCACCTGAAATAATAGAAAATATTGTGGTTATGCGTTTTGCTTTAAATGCTTTCCCTTCATCTTTAAAGGCTAAGTTAGATGAGTTTGCAGCAAGGTTTAAGTTGGATTTCGCCTTGATGAAAAATTTCCCGGACTGGTCTAAACCCGGTTTAGTGTTAATGGATATGGACTCTACAACAATTCAAATAGAGTGTATTGATGAGATTGCACGACTGTTTGGTGTCGGTGAGCAGGTCTCTGCCGTAACCGCGCTGGCGATGCAGGGAAAAATAGATTTTAATGAAAGCTTACGGACGCGAGTCGCTAAATTAGCCGGGGCACCGGTGTCAGTATTAAAAGAGGTTGCCGATAACATGCCCTTGATGCCGGGCTTGCTTGAGCTCATTAAGGGGCTAAAAGCAAGTGCTTGGAAAGTCGCTATCGCTTCGGGTGGATTTAACTATTTTGCAGATCGCTTAAAAGAGGATCACGGTTTTGATATAGCTGTCGCGAATAGCTTAGAAGTTCTCGATAATCACTTGACGGGTCAAGTCGTTGGTGAAATAGTGAACGCCAGTGTCAAGGCACGGACACTGTCAGAATTAACTCAAAAATTTGATATTCCAGCCTCACAAACCGTTGCTATTGGTGATGGGGCTAATGATTTAATGATGCTGCAGGCGTCGGCGATGGGCATAGCTATACATGCTAAACCCATAGTACAAGAGAAAGCGGCAGTATCACTGAACCATCTGGATTTGTATGGAGTATTGGGCATTTTAAGTGCTAATAACCGCACTCATTGGCATTAAAGTTCAGTTTCAAGAGGATATTTTGCAGGTGATCATAACAACTGGGAAGATAGGTTTGAAACCTGCATAAATTATCAAGATGAGTCTGTACCCTAGAGATTTATTACAAAAAAATAGGGTATAGCACAAGGGGTTGTTGGCCTTTGGAGTACAAATTTTGTTTAATCTAAAAGTGTTCTGAGCAAGGCATGAGCAGAGTAAACGACGCATAACGCAGCGCAGGACGCTTTTAGATGAACCCGAAGGGCAGCATTTGTGCGCACGTTCGTATGCGTTATCGCCTGCTTATGTAGAATAACGACACAACGCAAGCTCTGCCTTGTATAAAGCACGCACAAATTGCTGCAAAAACACACACGAAAGGTCAACAGACCCTAGTTATTAGATATTAAGTAATGCATGTGACTTCATTTGCTTGGCTATATCAAGTTCAACGATACGTTGCAAATGAGTCAAATTATCTAAATTTACCGTTAAAAACTTAACGCCTAAAATACCTGGATGTTGATGCGTAATAATACCACTCAATTTGAGCTCTATGTCAACGCCTTCGAGTATGAAGGTCATGCGGACATTATCATTTTGCATACCAGGCCAATTGTCAGGACATTGAATTGAAGCTCCATGAGCAGTGATGTCTAATATATTACACTGCCATGTTTCTAAATCTGTCGCTCCTTCTCGACTCAATATACAATACCCATCATGATGAACACGTGGAAACTCCCGTTTTTCTCTCATTTAGCTTTCCTTTTTATTTCGTTATCATGGTGCTGCGATATTACAGATGAACTGCTTATATATAATAGGTAATTGTTCGCATATAAGCGATTTAGCCAAGACATTATTGTTTAATATTGTCTGCTCTATGAGAGGCAGATCTAATTTATCAATAGCCTGTTGAGCAATTGGGAAATAGCTTATATGCCAAGGTTCGATCGCCACTCCCCCGTTATATTTTTGATACGGACGATAAAATCCAAAGCTTTTCATATTTTCCGATAGCCATTGAGTGAGTTCAAAAAAGTAGCCTGTTTCACCGTATTCACTCACCGTTAGTTGTAATTTTTTGCCTGCAGGAAGACAATTTGGATCAAAAATATCAAAATCCGTCCCCCAGTGATGGCGACTGGTACCCGGCAAAGCAGACCAGTGGAGAATGGCGAATAATTTGTCAATCTCAGAGAGTTTCTCTATTGCTAAGGGATGACCGTCTTTATCTAATATCTTGGTTTTTCCCGAAAATTTATTATTCCAGATTAATTTCTGCCGTTCAAAACTACGAAATCCGCTGGCTATTTGCAGATTAAAACCCGCCTTTTGTGCTGCGATTTGCAGTGCATTAAAGGCAGAGCCAACTTGTTTATGCACATAAATATTACCTGAAAGTTGAGTTAAATGTGAAAACACTTGACCCGTTAATTGCTCAGCTAGCATGTTAATAATTTTTCCAGGGTGATTCGGTAAATATCGACTAACTCTTCTACATCAGCAATTCTTACCGATTCATTCACTTTGTGAATGGTTTTATTACCGGGCCCCAGTTCAACAACTTGCGCTCCTGTCGGTGCGATAAAACGCGCATCGGAGGTGCCGCCACTGGTGGAAAGCTCTGTTGTTAAACCATTTGTAGCAAAGATAGCCTCACTTACCGCATTCGTCAAAGAACCTGGCTGGGTAATGAATGGAGAGCCGTTATAGGTCCACTTAATCTGGTAATTAAGTTCATGTCTCTGCAAAACTGCAACCACACGCGCAATAATCATTTCGGCTGTTAATTCGGTCGAGTAGCGGAAATTACACTGAATATGTGCAGCTCCTGGAACAACATTACTCGCGCCCGTGCCGGCATTGAAATTGGTGATCTGAAAACTGGTCGGTGGAAAATACTCATTACCCTTATCCCACTGGATCTGCGCTAACTCAGTGAGAGCCCCGATGCAGGCATGGATAGGGTTTTCGACCATGTGCGGGTAAGCTACGTGACCCTGCACGCCATTAATGGTTAAATCCGCCGTTAATGACCCTCTGCGGCCATTTTTAATAGTATCGCCAACATGATCTGTGCTTGAAGGCTCTCCAACGATACAATAATCTATTTTTTCATTGCGCGCCTCAAGTGTGTCAATCACGCGCACTGTGCCGTTAATGAAAGGACCTTCTTCATCGCTGGTAATAAGCAGCGCAATTGATCCCTGATGATCCTGATGTGCTTTGATGAACTGCTCTAATGCAATCATAAAAGCAGCAATGCCACTTTTCATATCTGCCGCGCCACGGCCAAATAAAAAGCCGTCTGCGATAGTTGGTTCAAAGGGAGGGTAAGTCCAATTTCCTTCAGGACCGGTTGGTACTACATCGGTATGCCCCGCAAAACAAAAAAGCGGTTTTTCTGTTCCCCTGCGTGCCCATAAATTGGTGGTATCTGCAAATACCATTACTTCACACTCAAAGCCTAATTTTTCAAGTCTAGAGATTAATAACGGCTGGCATCCTTCGTCGCTTGGGGTAATCGAACGTCGGCTTATTAAATCTTTTAAAAGAGCCAAAACTGGGCTGTCTGACATGGTGTTTCCTTTATAATGAAAATAGAGTTTTGTAGGTATCGATGTTGAAACCAAGCTGATAGTGATTATCATGAAGCAGAAGAGGGCGCTTGATCAATGTTGGGGATGCTATAAAGAGTGCTATCACAGTTTCAGCAGATAAATTTTCTTTCTGTTGAGCAGTC
>DATBNI010000338.1:0-2242 GCA_036554425.1 Psychromonas sp. | reverse complement strand
AGATGGAACAACCCAATACTTGGCGAAGTCAGCCCTGCCGTTTTTATTCCATTAGCGGAAGCTAACGGCACTATTATTCAGCTGGGTCAGTGGGTATTTGAATCCGCGTTTATTCAGTTGCAGGCGTGGAAAGAGGAATTTGCAGGCTTTGATAATTTAGTCTTGTCGATTAATATGTCACCCGTGCAGTTTCTAGATGAACTATTTTTGAAAAAGCTGCCTAAAATGATGGATGCATACAATATTAAAGGTTCAGAGATAGCCATTGAGATCACAGAAACGGCAATGATTCGCAAAAAAGAATTAGCAGCCAAAGTGATACACAATTTCGAAAAATCGGGTATTCATATTCATTTGGATGATTTCGGAACAGGCTATTCCTCTCTTAGCCACTTGGCTGGCTTTCCGATAGATCTTATAAAAATTGATCGTTCATTCGTGCAGCGATTCGGTATCAATTCACAAGAAGATAAGCTCGTTAAAGCAATCATTAATTTTGCTCATGAGCTCGGCATTAAATGTACCGCCGAGGGAATAGAAGAAGCGGCACAGCAAAGGCTATTAAACATTTCTAACTGTGATTATGCTCAGGGTTACTTTATAGCTAAGCCCGCGCCGGCCAGTCAATTAACTGGATTTATACGTGAGCATTTACCTCTCTCTAAAGTTGTATTACCTATTGAATAAAGATTCAATCTGACGTGGTCAAGTGAATTTAGTCACTGTTTTTTTGTAAAGCCCTTTGGGGGCAAAAGCGCCTTAAAGCTATTACCCCGCGGCATCCTAGATTATTTAAAAGTCCAAAATGATTTATTAATCTCATGCTGCACCTGGTCATAATTGAGACCGACATCTTTGAGCAAGTGGTCAGATAACTCCGCGACGTGTTTACGTGTTTGTCGTTTTTGTTGAATGAGTCGCAAGTTGTTCGCAAATTTTTTATACCCATATTTTAAATTTTCTATCACTTTATGTAATGCACTGTGACTGTGTGTTAATTGAGCCATGCTGTTTCTCCTTGCATTTTGCTTGTTGTTTCAGTAGATGAAATTTATGCTGATTAGGGTAAACTGACAAACGATATTTCCTGATATACAGTTAAGGTGAGCTTAAGTGAAAATTAGAACGCCGCACTTCCAAAATTTATACAGTTTCTATCAATCAGCAGAGCTTGGCAGTTTTAAGGAAGCAGCTGAGCTGATGTATATTTCCTCCGCAGCTGTCAGCCAGCAAATACGGCAATTAGAAGATCAGCTGGACGTTAAATTGTTTGAACGCCAGCATCGCAAGATTGTTTTGACGGAGGAGGGAAAGGTATTACATCAATATGCACGGCAAGGTTTTACTGCATTGCAGGAAGGTGTTCGTCAAATAAGCATTGATGCGACCCCCAATAGCCTGGCATTGTCGGCATTACCCTCATTCGCCCAACACTGGCTAGTCCCTAGATTGGGTGATTTTAGTGAGTTATTTCCAGATTTAACTGTTCTTATGATGCCCAAAAACTCTCTGGTTGATTTTGCTAAGGAGCAAGTTGATTTATGTATTCGATTTGGCCCTGGTAAATATGAGGGTCTACAGTCAGAATATTTAATGGCAGACCATCTCTATCCAGTCTGCCATCCCTTGTACCTAAAAGAACATTCAATTGCCTCGCTTGAAGATATACATAATGTGCGGTTAATTGAAGACGCGCGCCCAGATATGAGCTGGGAGCATTGGCTAAAGGTCACAGGTACTAAAGTGAACATTGCTGTTCCATCCCTTAAATATCAAGGTGCGCATATGGTGATAGAAGGAGCGCTAGCCGTTCAAGGCGTTGCTTTAGTTCGCCATAGCTTGGCTTGGAAATATATTAAGCAGGGGTTGCTGGTTAAAATTGGTGATGTTGAAGTACGTTCAAGTTACAGCTATTGGTTATGTGCTCCGCCCGCTTATTTCAAACGGGATAAAGTAGTGAATTTTGCGCATTGGATAAAAAAACAAACCAATGAATTTTGGCAACAGAGCATTGAAAGAAGAGAAAATTGTCAGGTTATATTGGACTCTGATAAGAAAGAAACACCTTTTAGTTGTTAGGGTATTGAAACGAAATGAAATATAGTGATGTTGTGAGCATTGGCGGCCGACGAGTGGTGGTTGGGTAATGTTGGCCGTAAAATTAGAGCGTTGTAAGTATTTTTTTGATAAAACCTAATTTTTTATCTCTTGCTAAATAGGCATCGCCATATTTTCCGTAACA
>DATBNI010000329.1:0-1839 GCA_036554425.1 Psychromonas sp. | reverse complement strand
GGACCAGCATCATGTTTCTAATAAAAATAGGATCAAGCCCGGTATTGCAGAAGCGACAAGAGTCATGCTGCGAAGAGTGCCTGATTTATTGATTTTGAAAGATAAACTTAACCCCAATACAGTCCATTTATTAAAACTGGCAAGAGAAAAAAACATTGATGTTGTTGAAATGAATGACATGCCATTTGGTGCATGTGCATTAATTAAAGATGTTCAATAAGTTTTCTGCCCGGCAAAAAGAAGATAAAAATGAAAATAGCACTGTTTGATTTTGACGAAACCTTAATTGAAGAAAATTCATTAAATTTTTTGTTCAAACATTTTTTAGGTAACAGACCATTAGCAATACAATTATTACCCTTATTGTTTAAAGCTTCCACTTATCAACAAGGGATTAAGGTATCGATCAAAACGTATTTATACAAAAAATCGTTAAATGGAAAAGTGCGGGAGCAGTTGTTTGCCGCTGGCGTCGCATTATTTGATAAAGTCACTCCCATTATTGAAGTGGTTGATATCATGAAAAATTTAAATAATGCTGGCATTGAAATATGGATTGTTACTGCATCACCGGAGTCTTATATATCCGGTATTGTGGATCAGCTCGGTTGGCCCGTTAAACGAGTGATTGGTACTACTATAACAGAGCAGAATGGCATGCTGACGGGAGAAATTGAAAGTGAATGCCAAGAGCAAGAGAAAGTCGTTCGATTAAACAGCTTTTTTAGTGTAAATGACGAGCGCTACGATATTATTCAGGCATTTGGCAATTTACCGGTCGATATTCCCATGTTAAAAATGGCTGATAATAGCTTTTACGTGCTAAACAAGGTTGTGAAAGCATTTAATGTGGACTAGGTTTCTGATACAGTTATTATTATATTAATGGTAACTTACACTGTATTATTTTTGCGGTGAAGCCTTTCATTTCTATGAATGTAAAAAGTTGCAGAATAAAGAGTTAGTCCAGGTCTATTAAGCGCTCCCTGTGTTTGATTTTAATGCAGGATTGAAATTTTATATATTAATTATTACAAAGAGGATTTAGAAATGGGTTTATGGGACAATTTGAAAGACAAAGCCAATGAAATGAATGACGGCTTGCAAAAAAATATTGGTAAGTTTAAAAACCAAAAATTTTCCGATGCTTCAATGGCGATGTGCGCTTTAGTAGCAGCAGCCGACGGCAGCATAGATGCTTCAGAGCGTAGTAAAACCGCTGCATTTATTATGAGCAATGAAAGTTTACAAGTGTTTAATGCCTCAGATTTGAAAACTAAATTTGATTACTATTGTGACAAATTAACCGCTGATTTTGACTTTGGACGTATTGATGCAATACAGGCGATAAGTAAATTGAAAGGTAAGGATGATCAAGCCAGAGCTTGTATCCAGCTTGGTATCATTATTGGTGGTGCTGATGGCGATTTTGATGCAGATGAAAAAAGAGCCGTTAAAGATGCATGCCTTGCAGTTGGTGTTAATCCTTCTGATTTCGATGTATAGAAGAACAGATCGTTAATGCGGTGCGAGTTTTGGTGTAAAGTCATATTTCTATGACGTTACACCCTGCTTTTTGTAAGTACAGTGCGCACCGCTAATTTATTAATCAGTGAAGGTGCCAGATGAGAATATTGCCCGTTTATTTATTATGTGACAGCTCAGGCTCGACGATCTATGGAAAGCCTGATCTTTTTAGTCCAACCGGGCACCTGAATTTGTAAATTTTCACCTGTTAAATAAACAATATTTGATCGCACTTGATTCTTTTAAGCTGCCACGACGACGTTTAAATAACAGTTGCGTTGTACGGTACATATTAAGTTATGATTTTATGGC
>DATBNI010000322.1:0-2540 GCA_036554425.1 Psychromonas sp. | reverse complement strand
CGAGCCTCAAAAGTAACAATTTATGAAAAAGTAACAATGTATGAAAAATACCAATTAGGTAAACCCAGCGCAATTTCACACTTTATTTATCTAATTGGTATTATTAGCGCACATTGTAACCATTATTCGAAAAATAGAAAGTTTTAACTCGGTCACAATTTGTGAAACAGTCCTGTATAATAGCTTTTCTCATCATTTATAAACAACCAAAGCAGTGGCGCACCAAGATGGGGCAAGGGTGCACCATGATGGAGCGCTTATAAGGTGATATTTTACTCGTCAAAAAAAAAAGCTCAGATATAATGGACAGTCATCGGGTGGCATAATTTTAGCCACTTGAGTAATTAAATAAATTTGTTATGGTTGTCCACCACTTTAAATGTCAATTGAGGTTCCAAACATGTCTACAAAAACAACACAAGATGTTCTTGATTATATCAAAGAGCAAGACGTAAAATTCGTAGATTTACGCTTTACCGATACCCATGGTAAAGAGCAACACGTGTCTATTCCGCATCACCAAGCAAACGAAGACTTTTTCGAAGACGGTAAAATGTTTGATGGCTCTTCAATTGCTGGCTGGAAAGGCATTCAAGATTCGGACATGGTATTAATGCCTGATCCATCAACTGCTGTTCTTGACCCATTTACAGATGATGTAACGCTTAACCTGCGTTGTGACGTGTTAGAGCCTAAAACAATGCTTGGTTACGATCGTGACCCGCGCTCTGTGGCTAAGCGCGCAGAAGCTTACCTGCGTTCAACGGGCATTGCAGACACTATTTTATTCGGTCCAGAGCCAGAATTCTTCCTGTTTGACGATGTTAAATACGGTAATACCATGCAGGGTGCATTCTTTTCGATCGACGCTAAAGAAGCAGCTTGGAACTCAGGTACTTCCTATGAAGAAGGCAACACGGGCCACCGTCCTGGTATCAAAGGCGGTTATTTCCCTGTTGCCCCAGTTGATTCCGCGCAAAATATCCGCAGCGCGATGTGTTTAATCATGGAAGAGATGGGCCTTGTTGTTGAAGCGCATCACCATGAAGTAGCAACTGCAGGCCAAAATGAGATCGCTTGTCGTTTTAATACCATGGTTAAAAAAGCCGATGAACTGCAAATTTACAAATATGTAGTGCATAACGTTGCCCATGCCTACGGTCAAACTGCAACCTTTATGCCTAAACCTCTTATCGGTGATAACGGCTCAGGTAACCACTGTCACCAGTCTCTTGGTAAAGACGGCGTTAACCTGTTCTCCGGTGACCAGTACGGCGGTCTTTCTGAGATGGCGCTGTATTATGTTGGTGGTATTATCAAACATGCTAAAGCACTTAATGCATTTACTAACGCATCAACTAACTCATACAAACGTTTAGTGCCTCATTTTGAAGCACCTGTTATGCTGGCTTACTCTGCGGGTAATCGCAGTGCATCAATCCGTATTCCAATTGTACCGTCAGCAAAAGCGGCGCGTATCGAAGTACGTTTCCCGGACCCGACAATGAACCCTTACCTAGGTTTCTCTGCAATGTTAATGGCGGGCCTTGACGGTATTAAAAACAAGATCCACCCTGGTGATTCTCTTGATAAAGATTTATACGATCTTCCTAAAGAAGAAGCAGATGCAATACCGCAAGTAGCGGTTTCTTTTGAAGAAGCTCTTGCTGCTCTTGATACTGACCGTGACTTCCTTCTGCAAGGTGGCGTCTTCTCGAATGAATCAATTGATGCATACATCGGCCTTAAAACAGCTGAATGTGAAGCCGTTTCCCGTGCAACGCATCCAAAAGAGTTCGAATTATACTACAGCGTATAATCCAGCACTTATTTGAGTAATGTTGGGTTATGAAGGACTGTAACCTAACAGCAATTTCACTCATTAAGGGGATTGTTATCAACTAAAAGGATCAATTTTTGATCCTTTTATTTTCTTCTTTATCCCAAAGTAAACACTGCAAATCCAATAACCCGCGGTTCATTTATAAACATAACTATCCTCTCAAAAACACTCTATTTTTTGGCACAGACAAAACCCAAGATAACTGGCACACTTCTTGCTTAATACTCTCATATTATATTTTAAATTTTAAAATAACCAAGCTGATCTCATCCAGCCTCTATTTTATAAGTAAGGAGCCCCACATGAGTGGAAACCAAACCCGCCTTAAGGCAATTGATCAAATTACTAACCGTACAGCCAATTTAGTCGACAAACCTGAGCCATTGAGTAAAATTTGGGCAGAAGATGTTTTTAATCTTCAGAAAATGGAAGAAGCATTATCAAAAAATGCTTTTAAAGCGATTAAAAAAACGGTTCAAACGGGCTGTGCTCTACAGCCCGCAACGGCTGATGTTGTTGCTGCAGCGATGAAAGATTGGGCGCTGAGTAAAAACGTTAAATTCTATTCACATATCTTTTACCCTATGACTAACATTACCGCAGAAAAACATGATGGTTTCATCATCACCAACTCTGACGGTGGCGCAATTACTGAATTTACCGGCAGCCTGTTGATCAAAGGGGAACCAGATGGATA
>DATBNI010000294.1:0-7467 GCA_036554425.1 Psychromonas sp. | reverse complement strand
TGCCATTATTTTGCTGCTTCCCTCGCTATTCCTGTTGCTCCTTTATATTGTTGGCCTCATCCACCTCCTCTATCATATACAGGGCACTTTCTGAAGTTAGGACTGCGAAACCGACAAGGTAATAAATTTTAAGCTGTATCTGCGTTGCCATTATTTTGCTGCTTCCCTCGCTATTCCTGTTGCTCCTTTATATTGTTGACCTTGACCTCATCTACTGCTCCTATCATATACAGTGCGCTTTCCGGATAGTCTGCAAATTCATCTTTTAAGATCCGCTCGCAGCCATCTAAGGCATCGTTTAAACTGACTAATTTTCCCGCCAGCGTCGAGAACTGTTCGGTGGTAAAAAAGGGCTGGGTAAAAAAACGCTCTAAACGACGTGCACGCCCCACCAGCTTGCGATCTTCAACATTCAACTGCTCCAGACCGAGCATCGCAATAATATCTTTAAGATCGTCATATTTAGCCAATGTGCGGCGGACCTCCTGAGCGAGATTATAATGCCGTTCTCCAATGATCCCCGCAGTGGCCATTTTGGAATTTGACTGCAAAGGATCAATGGCCGGATAAAGCCCTTCACTGGCACGCTGCCGCGACAGCACAATAGAAGCCGAAAGATGTGAAAAAGTATGCACCGCGGCAGGATCGGTAAAGTCATCGGCAGGGACATACACTGCCTGAATGGAAGTAATGGCGCCATCCTCGGTATTGGCGATGCGCTCCTCAAGACCAGAAAGCTCCGAACCCATGGTCGGTTGATAACCTAAACGCGAAGGCATCTGCCCCATCAAACCGGAGATCTCTGCTCCGGCCTGAATAAAACGGAAAATATTATCTATTAATAACAGTACATCACGGCTTTCATCGTCCCGGAAATATTCCGCCATGGTGAGCGCCGCATGGCCAACACGAAACCGGGCACCGGCAGGTTCGTTCATCTGCCCGTAGATCATGACCATATTGGACAATACACCCGCCTCTTTCATTTCCCGGTACAACTCTTCACCCTCGCGCGAGCGTTCGCCAATCCCACAAAAAATACTGATCCCGTTGTGGTGGCTTACCATGTTATGAATCATTTCCGTCAATAAGACGGTTTTACCCACCCCAGCCCCGCCAAACAATCCGGCTTTTCCCCCTCGCTCAAGCGGCACTAAAACATCAATCACCTTGATACCAGTGACGAAAATTTCCGATTGGGTGGAGCGCTGCGAAAGCCTTGGAGGGGCCCGATGCACAGATCGCCACTGCACATTATTTAAAGGCTGCCCGTTATCTATGGTCTTGCCAAAAACATCAAACATGCGCGAAACGATCGCCTTACCGACGGGTGCTGTTAACGGACCGCCGCTGTCTTCTACGCTCATACCACGGGCCAAACCTTGAGTGGGCGTTAATGCAATCCCGCGCACCACAGCTGCATCTCGTTGTGCAAGTACCTCAATAACAATAAAAATCCCAACAACACGTAATAAACTATGGATGGGCGGCAAATATTCATTAAACCTAACATCCACAACACTGCCTTGTACCGAAACGACGACACCGAGATTAGTGGCCTGTGCCTGGTTGGAATCTTTGAACATTTTTCTACCTGTTAATAGTTTAAGATAAGTGTATTTATTAACAATCGCGAAAGGAGCAACAGTGATGATTAAAATAATAGGTCGGTTATGGGCATAAATCCATCTCGAAAATAAGACTATGAAGCACTATTCCTCCTGCGATCTCTTCCTTTAGCGCTATAGTTAAATGTAGTTAAATAAACCTGATTGATTATGATAAATATAAACTTTGCACTTGCTACCCGTATATTGCTAACGCTTCTTAGCTGGTTATTTATCTTAGCCGTAGTGCACTATGCGCTGCACTTTTATGCCCCCCTGCTTGGCGTCATTTTTGCGCAGCCGGCAGAGCAGTTTTTAGCTGCCACGTTCGGATTAAGCAGCTTGATTTACCTGTTTATCTGGAGTTTACCGCGCATTAAAAGGCCGACATGGAGAGTCGCTTTAACCCTTGTCGTCTGGTCTATGTTGATAGTCATAGGCCACGGAGTAACGCATTTAGGCGAAGCTAAAAGTACAGTATTATTCCTCGAATTACGGGAAATAATGGGGTTTGCCGGCTTTGCTCTTCTCGCCTGCGCATATGCGCTGTTTTTAGCCATGCCTTTTGTTGCAGGAGTAGAAATAGGGCTTTTAATTATGGCTATTTTTGGAGTGAAGGGGGTACTGGTAGCCTACTGCGGAACTATTATCGGCCTTAATTTAGCGTTTTCCGTAGGCCGCTTACTGCCAATTTCACTATTAAACAGGAGCAGGGAGAAATTAACTCAGCAGCAGGGAAGTGAGGATTTTGACGGTTTGCTCGAACGCCTTACTGCGGGACAAAGCTGGTTGTCCCGATTCGGTGGCTCCTTACTGCGCAATCGTTATCTCATTCTTGGGTTGTGTTTTAATTTTCCGGGTAACAGTATTGTGGGAGGCGGCGGGGGTCTGTCCATGCTCGCGGGTATAAATCGCCGCCTGATTTACTGGCCTTATTTTTTTCTGGTCAGCATTATCGCCCCCCTTCCGGTTCCGCTTCTGGTGCTAATCGGCTTTTTAAACACCGAAGGAATGGCCAAACATAGCGGCTGGCTGCATGCATTGCTGAATGCGATCGTCCCTTTGTAAAGCGCATTTTTACCAATTCACATCAGTAAATGGTCTAAATTGTGCAGGAAAAATAAATCCTAGCAAAGCGTTTGATTGAGCACAAGGTTGGTCTTGGATGAGGCAAAATGAAATAACGGGTCTGGACAGGAGGTAATAATAAAAAGAAAATTGTTTAGCAAAAAATATGCCTGTCACACTCGATGACAGGTTCACGGATAAATGATCAGGGCTGGTAATACCTTGAGTTGGTTATTTAGAGCCCTATGATTACAGTGAAATCGATATATAGTCATCACTAAACTGTATCAAGACGCGCGACAACTTAATTTGTTCGTCTATGATAACTATTTGAAACGCTGTAGGTCTTGATACCATTAAGTGCATCGAATATTGATAAAAATTTTTCTTGGTAATGTCACTGTTTCATGGCAAATATTAGCAGCAGATAAAATGACGATAATTAGATCTAATTGTTAGGGAAAGGAATAAATTATAAATTAGAACCTTTGGAGGTCTCTGCACTGTTATTTACACAAAGGCCTTCAAAGGCAGTGTTATATAGAATATCGCGCTTTTACTTATCCCACATATAACGCTGGTGCTGCATTAAGTGTTGCATCATCATCTGCTGCATGGGCACATATCGATCCATCATGTACTGCCGCTGCTTTAATTGCTCCGGTTTGAGCTTGAAGTATTGGCCTCCCATCTGTGACCACCCGCTCACCTTGCCCGGTCCTATTGTAGGACCTTTCATACAGCAGCCTATTCCGCCATTCGGCCCCCACATGTTGTGCATCAACTGCATATTTTTCTGCATTGTGTCCCAGTGTTCCTGAAGCAGCTTTTGTCGTTCCTGCGGGTTTTGGGTTTGGCGGATATTTTCCATCTGCTCCTCCATCTTATTCATGTATTCCTGAGACTGTGCCATTTGCTTGTCAAAGGCCTGCATGTTGGGCCCAATCTGTTCCGCTTGAGGATTTTTATCGGCGGATTCAGCTGACTGAACCAGAACGGGTATGCCTGAAAGCACAGCGATAGATAACACGGCTGTCAAGATCGCTTTTTTCATCTTACTTCTCCTCGATTTTTGCTAACAACACAAAGTGTAGTACAAAAATTAACCGCCCTCATATTCAGATCTAATGTGAACAGTGATTCGGATTTCAAGGAGATCGCTAGAAATAACCTGATATTGATTTTATTGCAGCCTGTAAAGTTGAATTTTTTCTACTGAATCCCTTATCGGTATTCAGCATCATCCATCAATTCAATAACCTATTGATATACCTACTCCGCACCAAAAGCTGCACGGGCATAGATATCTTGCATTAGGGCCTGTGAGAGTAAGGCTTTAGGGGAATACGATGAGAAGTCGAAGAGTCCGCTGCATTTGAAAGCAGAATACGGGTAGGAGTCAGTAAAGGCAAACGGCAACGAATCACCATTGATGAAATACAGGCAGCTTGGGAGAAATACCAAATGTGCTGCTACACACTCCAAAGGGAGGTTGTAGCAGCTTTTGAGAAGGTCAGCTGTATTGTGACCTAGAAGTTATAGCCCATGCCGAATACGTAGGAAAAGGCACCGTCATCCCAGTTATCCGATGCGGAATTACTGTCAGTGAAGAAGAACTGATATTCGGCGCGCGCCAGAATGAATGTACTCTCCAGAACATAGTACTTAACGCCTAATTCGGGGCCAGCGAAGCCGCTGTCCTTCACGCCGTCACCGTAGATAGCACCGAGGCTTGCACCTATGAACGGGCGCCAGCTACCATTGAGGAAGTGGTAATCGTAGTAGCCGCGCGTACTGCCGTTCCAGAAATCGTTAGACAGATCTTCACCTTCTATGTCGGCGAAGTTCAGACTCTGACGTACCCCCCAGACAGAATTTTCCGACGTGAACCACCCCAGGTCGGCCGAGATACCGAAGCTGGAATTGTTAAAATCCTTATCACTGCTGCCGGTTCCGGAAAGTGAGAACTCACGCTCTCCTCCTGCAGGTCCCCAGGTGGATGCTGCCTGAGCGGCGGTTATGCCGCTCAGGCTAGCTGTAAGTACTGCGATAGCGATAATTTTCTTATTCATGTTATATCCCCTATATGTAGATATTTCAGCTCTTTTGCGCACCTTTGCGCACACAGCTCTTTTTCACACATTTGCCCACGCAGCTTAGGTTCAGCAGGACACGCGGCCAAAGAGTGGTGTATTGAGTATAGGAAGGATAAAGCCGCAGTCAAGGTTGATCTGAGCAGTTTTTTCATCTTATTGCGCTCCGATTGCAGCGTTCAAACAAGCAAAGTTAAGACGCTGCCACTTGTTTACCTTGCCTCGTTTTGCAGGTATGGGGGTGCTATACAGATAGGTTTACCCGAGCCAGGGCTTACCCCGTACACTGGGATTGTATGGCTATCAAAGTACCTTGATTTCTTGGTGTCGAAAGCAGTCGCTTGTATGATCATTCACCATGCCAACTGCCTGCATAAACGCATAGCAAATAGTTGAGCCGACAAAGCTGAATCCACGTTTCTTCAAATCCTTACTCATCCGGTCAGAGATGTCTGTATTGGCAGGAATTTCTGCCATGGATTTCCATTCATTTTGCTGAGGAATGCCTTCAACATAGCGCCACAGATATGAATCCAGGGAGCCATACTCTGCTTTAATATTTAAGACTCCCCGGGCGTTCTTGATGGCCGATGCTATCTTAAGGCGATTACGCACTATGCCGGAATCAGAAAGCAGGCGTCTTACATCAGTTTCTGTGTAGTTGGCAATACGATCATAATCGAAGTTGAGAAAGATCTTCCTGTAGTTCTCGCGTTTTTTCAAGATAGTCAGCCAACTCAGTCCGGCCTGTGCTCCCTCCAAAATAAGGAACTCAAACAGGAGCCGGTCATCGTGAACAGGAATACCCCATTCATGATCATGGTAGGCTATAAGTAAAGGGTCTTTTCCGCACCACTTGCATCTATTCTTCATTTATCTCATTACCTAATGTTACCCATTGCAAGACTCACTGATAGGCGCTTAGCCGCAGCAGGCGACCACCATTTTTATCCTCAAGAACCCATATTGCACCCTTTGGTCCTTGCTCAACCTCACGTATCCTTTTTCCCATTATAAAACGTTCGGCTTCCTCAGCTCGATCGCCTTCAATTTTAATCCGTAGCAGCGATTTTGACTTGAGCCCACCGATAAAAGCATTACCTACCCACTTTGGAAACATAGCTCCGGAGTATATGATCAGACCCGATGGTGCAACGGTTGGCACCCAGTATGCCTCTGGTGGATTGAACTCCGGACGCGAATCATGATCGGCAATGGGAATCCCAGAATATTGATCACCCCAAGACACTATCGGCCAACCATAATTATCTCCACCTATTGTCAGGTTGAATTCGTCACCGTGCCTAGGGCCCATTTCATGGGTCCACAGTTGGCCCTGTTTATCGAAGGCAATACCGAGTAAATTGCGATGCCCAAGAGACCAGAAGGTTTTTGCAAGTTCTCCTTTATCCTGAAATGGATTGTCAGACGGCACTGAACCGTCTGCATTTAGCCTGATGACCTTGCCAAGATTTTGCGTCCAGCTCTGCGCTGGAGTCTGTTTTTGCCGTTCACCGGAAGTGATAAACAGCTTTCCATCCGGGCTAAATGCCAAGCGGTGTGAATAATGTCCGCTGCCCGATACTTTGGGTATTTGCCGCCAGATGACTTCAAGGTTTTCAAGTTGAGGCTTTGCCGATCCCGCAATGAATTGAGCCCGGACAACTACAGCCCCCTTTTTTCCTGATCTATCCTGTTCGGCATAGGACAAGTATATCCAGTGGTTTTCCTGATACTGAGGATGGAGGATTACATCACCCAAACCACCCTGGCCGCCATAGGCGACCTCGGGTACGCCCTTAACAGCTACTTTGGAGCCGTCATCCAGATCAACGAGGAGCAAAGTACCTTTTTTTTCAGTTACCAGGAGATCACCTGTGGGTAAAAAGGTCATAGCCCAGGGTTCATTGAATGTTGCAAAACTCTCAGCCAGAAGCATTGAGCCAGCATTACCCTCAATCCTTTTAGCAACGGGCTCGGCACAGGCGTTAACGGAAAGAACAAACAATAATAAAGAAAGGTAGCTGGTTAAAAGCAATGTTCGCATAATTGCCTCCACTTTTACTGTTAGGGACACGAATCCGATTTGAGTATGGGAAGCATAAGCCGCAGTCAAGGTTGATTGAAGGGGCGGCTTCATCTTATTATGCTCCGATTACAAAGAAATTTTATGAGTAATAAAAACCATTTACCCTTCAGAAACAATCCGGTTAAGAACATAAGTGAGCACACCTCCCGCGCGATAATAATCAACCTCAACGGCCGTATCTAGCCGGGACAACAATTTAATTTGACGCTGCTCACCGGACGGATAATGAATAACGGCATCCAGCTTTTGATTGGCACTTATTTCACTGTCTAAACCCATAATATCGAAGGATTCATCACCGCTTAACTGCAGCGATTTACGATCCTCGCCGGCCACAAACTGCAAGGGTAATACGCCCATCCCTGCCAAGTTAGAACGATGGATCCGCTCGAAACTCTCGGCAATGACGGCTTTGACACCCAGCAGTAAGGTTCCTTTGGCGGCCCAGTCTCGGCTCGATCCTGTACCATATTCTTTACCGGCAATAACGACACTGGCTCTTTTTTCCTGCTGATAACGCATGGCAACGTCAAAGATAAACATAGCTTGCGACTGACCCTGCAAATGGGTGTAACCGCCTTCTTTATCCGGCGTCATCTCATTACGGATA